>NZ_DAISHT010000056.1:0-5771 GCF_036822375.1 Pseudoxanthobacter sp.
TTCGGCGAGCCACCGAGCTAATGCCGCCGCGGCAACGACGAATGCGCGGGAAACGGCCACTTTCACGGCACGCGCCCACGTTCACGGCGCGGACCCTACCCGATCCTGCGCCGAAGCACAATTGATGCGTTGACGAAAGCGGCCCGCCCGGCCCCCCGCAGGCGGATTGCCGCCCGGCGTCTGCTGCATGGCGGGCGACTGCGCGGCGGGCGGTGCGCCGGCCTGCCGGGCGGGTGCGACGGGGCCGGCCGGGCTTCGCCTTTTGTCGTATTGGGTGTGGGTGCGGCCGGCGATTTCAGCCTAACATCGCCGCCGGACGAATCGGCCCCAAGGGCCGCGATGGCGATGGGAAGGCTGCCAGAAATGACCGAACTGCTGAAACCCTACGATCTTGCACGTCGCCTGAGGGCGGGCGAGGTGGTGCAGACCGCCTGGTCGATCAGCCTGACCGAGCCGGCCGCGCTGACGGAACTGGCAGCCGCGGGCTATCCCGCCGTGACCTTCGACATGCAGCACGGCATCCACGATGTCGGTTCGATCGCCGCTGCGATCCCGCAGGTGGTGGCGGCCGGGGCGGCGCCGGTGGTGCGCATTCCGGTCGGCGCCTATCCGGTCGCCTCGCGGGTGCTCGATTTCGGGGCCGTTGCCGTGATCGCGCCGATGATCGAGTCGGCCGCGCAGGCCGCGGCCTTCGTGCAGCAGGCCAAATATCCGCCGGTCGGGCAGCGCTCGTGGGGGGCCGCCTCGGCGATGCGGCTCGCCGGCGTGGCCGATCCGGCGGTGTGGCTGCAGAAGGCGAACGATATCGTGCTCACCTTCGCCATGATCGAAAGCCGGCCCGCGCTGGAGGCCCTGCCGGAAATTCTGGCGGTGCCCGGCCTCGACGGCGTCTTTGTCGGCCCGGCCGATCTCTCCATCGCCCTCAGCAACGGCAGCCGCTTCGCGCCGTCGTCCGACGAGACGCAGGCCACCGTCGCCGGCATCGCCACGCGGGCGCGTGCCGCCGGCCGCATCGCCGGCGCCTTCGCCGTCAGCGCGGCCGATGCGCAGCGCGCCAAGGCGGCGGGCTTCAGCTTCATCGCGCTCGGGGTGGATTTTGCGCTGCTGGGCGAGGCCGCCCGCGCCACCATCGCCGCCTTCAACGCCCCGCGCTGAGGCGCGCCCTCACAGCCGGTGGCCGAAGGCCGCCAGAATGGCGGCGATCCGGGCGCGCGCATCGCGCGTGCGGGCCGGGTCGCCGTGGCCGAGATGGGCCACCCACGCCGGCAGGTCGGTGATAAGGGCAAGGCGGCGCCAGTCGGCCGGCAGGCTGCCGCCGCCGGCGCGATAGCCGGCCGTGAAACCGGCCGCAAAGCCCGGGCGCTCGCCGAGCGGCGGGCGCATGATGTTGGCGATGTCGATCAGCGGGTCGGCCGCGAACGCAAACTCCCAGTCGATCACGGCCGCAACGGGCCCCTGCGGCCCGGCGACCAGAATATTGCCGGGGCCGAAGTCGCCGTGCACCAGACAGGGCGGACGCAGCTCGCCCTCCAGACGCCCGGCCATGGCATTGCCGAATGCCACCAGCCGGCGCCGCTCGTCCGGCTCCAGCGCCCGTCCGGCCGGGCCGGCGAGGATGCGGTCCAGCGCCGCCTGATAGCCGGCCGCCCCGCACGGCCAGAAGCGGGCGAGTTCGAGACTCTCGGAAAAGAAACCGCAGGCCGGAAACTTCAGCGCATGGATATCGGCCAGCACGCGCCCCGCGGCCCGGCCCAGCGCCGCGGTCGCCGGCGGCGGCAGGCCGGCTGCGGCCCCGGCCAGAGGCACGCCGGCCACCCATTCCAGCACGGCAAAGGGACGTCCGGTGGCCGGGTCCGGCGCCGCGGGCGCCGCCAGCACGCGGGCAACCGGCACGCGGCCCTGTGCGCCGAGACGGCCGAGAAGCGCCGTCTCCATCCGTGCCGTCACGCCGCCTTCCGACCACAGCCGCAGGTGCACGGGCCCGCGGCCGGCGCATTCGACGCGAAAGCCGAGATTCGAGAAGCCGCCGGAAAGCCGCTGCCAGCCGGTCACGACCGCATCCGGCAGCGCCAGCGCCATCATGGCCCGCACGCCATCGTCGCCGAGAGCCGCCGGCATGGCCGGCGGGCGCCAGTCGTCGTGCATGGCCGGAACCTTCCGGGCGGGAACGGATCAGTAGGCGCGGGCGATGGAGAAGCCGACGACCTCGATCAGCGCATCGCGCTGCGGGGTGGGGGCCAGCGCCGCCAGTGCCGCCCGTGCCCGGTCGCCATAGTCGTGGGCGCGGGCGATGGTGACGGCAATGGCATCGTGCTTTTCAAGCAGGCGCAGCGCGTGTTCCAGATCGCCATCGGCAATCTGGCCCTCCTCGATGCAGCGCTTCCAGAATGCACGCTCGGCCACATCGCCGGCGCGGAAGGCGGTGATGACCGGAAGGGTGATCTTGCCCTCGCGGAAGTCGTCGCCGACCTTCTTGCCGAGCTGGCCGGACTGGCCGCCATAATCGAGCGCATCGTCGACGAGCTGGAAGGCGAGGCCGAGATAGAGCCCGTAGAGCCGGAACGCCTCGCGCTCTGCCGCGGGGGCGTCGGCGATGACCGGGCCGACTTCGGCGGCGGCCGCGAACAGCGCGGCCGTCTTCGCCTCGATCACGGCGAGATAGGTTGCTTCCTCGGTGTTGAGATCCTTGGCGGCGGCAAGCTGCATCACCTCGCCTTCGGCGATCACCGCCGCAGCGTGGGAGAGAATGCCGAGGCACTCCAGCGAGCCGGTCTCCACCATCATCTTGAAGGCCTGACCGAGCAGGAAGTCGCCGACGAGCACGCTGGCCTGATTGCCCCACACCATGCGGGCCGCCGGCTTGCCGCGGCGCATGTCGCTTTCGTCGACAACGTCGTCGTGCAGCAGCGTGGCGGTGTGCATGAACTCCACGCTGGCGGCGAGCTTCACATGGCCGTCGCCGGGGTAGCCGAAGTGGGCCGCGCTGGCGAGCGTCAGCATCGGGCGCAGGCGCTTGCCGCCGGACGAGATCAGGTGGTTGGCCACCTCGGGGATCATCGTCACGTCGGAGCCGGTGCGCGAGAGAATCGTCTCGTTGACCCGCTGCATGTCCCGGGCGACAAGGGCAACCAGAGCATCCACCCCACCGGACGCTGCCGGGGCGGGAGAGGCCTTTGCAGTCAGAGGGGCCGAAGCCGCAGAGATCGGGGCCACGCGGACATTCTCCTGACGATCCGCCCGGCCGTGTGCGCGACGGCCAGACTGAAAACCTTGACGCAGCCGGTGCGCCGTCGCATTCCACGCCCGGCCCGGTCCATTCCGGAGCGAGGATAGAAATCCCTGTTCCGCCGGGCAAGACTGGGTTAACAGCCAAAACAGGGCTGACAGTCAAGACCTGAGGCCAGAACCGGCAGCCGGAACGCGGGTCGGCAGCGGGCAGGCGGCGTGGCGGGCCGCCGGGCGGGACGCGCCCGGCAGCGGCACCGCCGCGCCTGACGGGCCGGCTGGCGGGCGGATGCGACCTGCGGCAATGGTTTGCCGCCGGCCTCGCCCGTCGCGGTGGGCATCGCACACCTTTGGCCGGTTCGCAACTAGGGCCTTTCCCGTCCCCGGATCCGGCCATGGCGTGCGGGGCGCGGGGCTGTGCCGGCGACCTCTTCGGTGCGGAGAACAGATGGGCGAAACCGGCACGACCTGCGACAGCTTTCTCGGCGGGCGAATCTGCGCGCTGCAGCCGGCCCGCGGCCCGCACCGCAGCGGTCACGATGCCGTTCTGCTGGCTGCGGCGCTGCCGGCGGATTTTACCGGCACGGCGTTCGACCTGGGCGCCGGCAGCGGCGTGGCGGGCTTTGCGCTGGCCGCGCGCTGCCCGGGGCTTCAGGTGGTGCTGGCCGAGCGCGACCCCGCGGCGCTGGCGCTGGCGCGCGCCGGGCTGGCGCTGCCGGAAAATGCCGCCTTCGCCGGCCGCGTGCGGGCGATCGAGGCCGATGTCACCGCGCCGGCGGCCCGCCGGGCCGCGGCGGGGCTGGTGGCGGGCAGTGCCGATGCCGTGGTGATGAACCCGCCCTTCCACAGGGCCGGCGCGGTGCGCGCCTCGCCCGATGCGGCGCGGGCGGGCGCCCATGTGCTGGCGCCGGAAGGGCTTGAGCCGTGGCTGCGCACCGCGGCGGGGCTGCTCAGGCCCGGCGGGGTGGTGGCGGTGATCTTCCCGGCGGCCGGTCTCGGCCCGTTGCTGGCGGCCCTCGGTGGCCGCTTCGGTGCCGTCGCCGTGCTGCCGGTGCAGCCGCGGGCAGAAGCGCAGGCGATTCGCGTCGTGGTGCAGGCGATTGCCGGCAGCCGCGGGCCGCTCGCCCTGCTGCCGCCTCTGGTGCTGCATGCCGGGGCCGGTCCGCAGCCTTCGCCGGCCGCCGCCGCAGTGCTGCGCGATGGCGCGCGCCTTCCGGGCCTGCCGGTCGTGGCGCCGCCGCGGCGGCGCACCGCGCCCGCCGCCGCGTTGCCGCCCGGGGGACCGGAGACGCCGGCCGCACGGCAGGAGGGCCCGCGCGACGCGGCATCGCCGGCCGGAGGCTGAGGCCGGGCGCCTGTCACAACAGCGTGATAGCTGCGCGCAAAAGTGGAAAAATGCCCCGCTCAGGCCAGTGCGGTCGCCGCCACCCACCAGTCGCGGCCGGCTGCAGCCAGCGCGCCGGCGGCGGCCGCGGCCTCTGATTCTCCGGCGAACAGGGCAAAGCAGGTGGCCCCCGAACCGGAAAGCCGGCTCATGAGGGCGCCGGGCTGCGCCGCCAGCGCCGCGAGAACCGGGCCGATGGCCGGGGCGAGCGCCAGCGCGGGCGGCTGCAGATCGTTGCGCTGCCCGGCCAGCCAGTGTGCCAGCTCTGCAGCGGAGCCGAAGCGGAACGCCGCCGGTTCGGAATCGATGGCCCCGCCCAGCGCGCGGCGTCCGTCGAGCCGCCCGGGCCGCAGACCCAGCGCCGCGAACACCGGCGGCGTGGCCAGCGCCACGCCGGGATTGACGAGCACCGCCCACACCGGCGGCAGATCCGGCAGCACCGTCAGTTCATGTCCGGTGCCTCCGGCCCGCAGCGTGCGGCCGACGGTGCACATCGGCACGTCGGAGCCCAGCGACGCGCCGAGGGCGGCGAGATCGGCTGCGGTGGCCTCAATGCCCCACAGCCGCGCCAGCAGGCGCAGCGCCGCCGCCGCATCGGCCGAACCGCCGCCGATGCCGGAGGCGACGGGCAGGTGCTTTTCCAGATGAAGGCGCGCGCCGCTGCCGATGCCTGCCGCCTGCCGCAGGGCGACGGCCGCGCGCAGCACCAGATTGTCGGCGCCCGCGGAGAGCCCGCCGGCGAACGGCCCGCCGATGGTGAGCGAAAGCGCGTCGGCCGGCTCGGCGACCAGCCGGTCGCCCGCCGCAGCGGCGAAGGCGACGAAGGTGTCGAGGGCGTGATAGCCGTCGTGGCGGCGGCCCAGCACATGCAGCGCCAGATTGATCTTGGCCGGCGCCACCTCGGCAAGCGCGCCGGTGCCGGCGGAACGGGGCGGGGAAGAGCAGGTCATCGCTGTATGGGGGATGGCAGCACGGAGGACGGAGGGCGCAGGGGACGGCGGTACCGGGGACGGAGGCACAGGAGATCACCGTCCGGCGGCGGAGAACGGCCGGGGCGGTGGCCGGCGGGTGTGTGCCGCCGGCCCGCCCCGCCTTACTGCGCCGGGGGCGGCGAAACGGATGGCGGCACGGTGGGTCCGGCCGGCACGGCTGCCGGATCGGT
>NZ_DAISHT010000056.1:5871-19431 GCF_036822375.1 Pseudoxanthobacter sp.
GCCGGTTTTGCGTCCGCCGGTTTTGTGTCGGCCGGTTTGGCATCCGCCGGTTTTGCATCGGCCGGCCCGGTGTTCGCCGGCTTTCCGTCCGCGGGGCCGGCATCGGCCGGCGCGGTTCCGGTCGCAGCCGCGGGCGCGGCGTCGGTTGCGGTCTTCGGCTCGCCAGCGGGCTTGCCGGCCGCGCTCCTGGTTTCGCTGCCGGTCTCGGGCAGGCCGTTTTTCAGCTTGGCCTCGATCTTCGGCTTCATGTCGGCCGGCGGGTTCATGTCGCGGGCGTGGGCCCACTGGAAGCGCGCCTCCACCCGGCGCCCGACGCGCCAGTAGGCATCGCCCAGATGGTCGTTCAGGGTCGGGTCGTCCGGCATCAGGTCGACGGCGCGTTCCAGATGCTCGACCGCTTCCTTGTACTGGCCAAGGCGGTAGAGCGCCCAGCCGAGGCTGTCGACGATGGCCCCGTCGGTCGGCCGCAGATCGACCGCCTTGCGGATCATGCCCAGCGCCTCGTCGAGGTTGTGGCCCATGTCGGCCCATGTATAGCCGAGATAGTTCAGCACCTCCGGCTGATCGGGCGAGAGCTTCAGCGCCATGCGGAAATCGGGTTCCGCCTTCGGCCACTCCTTCATCCGCTCAAAGCAGATGCCGCGGTTGTAGAACAGCAGCCAGTCGGACGGCTGCGGGGTCTTGATGCGCTCGATGGCGGCCGAATAGACCTTTGCCGCATCGGCAAACTTCTCGTGGCTGCGCAGCACCGCGCCCAGCGCCAGCACCGCCGCGAGATCGTCGGGATCGGCCGCGATCACCTTTTCCAGATGCGTGCGCGCCTCGTCGACCCGCCCGAGCGCATTGAGGTTGAGGGCGATCTGGATCTGGCCCTCGGCATAGAACGGCGAGGCGGGATCGAGCGCCTCGTAATAGCGGATGGCCTGCTCGGGCTTGTTCAGCCGCTCGAACAGCTCGGCCAGCGCAACGGAGGCGAACTCGTTGTGGGCATCGAGCATCAGTGCCAGATTGAGATAGGCGGAGGCGAGTTCCACCGAACCTTCGCGGCCGATGGTGGCGCCCAGCGCGGCCAGCGAGGCCGCCGCCCCGGCGCGCGCGTTGGGCACGATCGGCGGCGCGCTGGTGCCCTGGGCGATATCCGCCCGCAGATCGTCGACCACCGGGCCGTCGTGGGCCAGTTCGGCAAAACGGTTGACGACCTCGGTCGCCTCCTTCGTCTTGCCGGCCCGCACCAGAGCGCGGGTGTAGGCCACCACCACCCGCGGCAGGCCCGGGTCGCCGGCATAGGCATCCGCCAGCCGCTCCACCGCCGCCGCGTGGTCGCCCACCAGATCGGCGATGAGGCCGCCGTTATAGGTGGTGAAGGCGGCGAACATCTCCGAATCGTTCAGGCTGTCGAGGGTGGCGAAGGCCTGTTTCACGTTCTTGTCGGCGGCATAGGACCATGCCACCACGAGCGCGTTGGTCAGTTCCACCAGCGGGCTGCGGCTGCGCACCGAAAGCAGCTTGCGCGCTTTTCTGGTGTCGCCGCCCGCAAAGGCCTCCACCGCCATCGCCAGCCGGCCGAGGCGGTTGCCGTCCACCGCCGGGCGCAGCTTGTCGGCCAGCGGCATGGCGGCGGCGGGGTCGCCGCTCGCCAGCGACAGCGTGAAGGCGCGTTCCATCAGCACCGGGTTGCCGGGGTCGTCCGCCAGAGCGGCGCGGTAGAACCGCGCGGCGGTGGCAAAATCCTGCTCCTCGCCGGCCAGCCGGGCGGCAAGATAGTTGCCCGACAGCGAATTGAGCCCGCTGCCGGGAACCGCGCCCGGCGGACTGGCGGCCGACCCCTGCGCAAAGGCACCGAGATCGACCGGCCCGCGTGCCATCATCACCGGGGCCGCCAGCAGGGTGCCGGCCAGCGCCAGCGTCAGCGCACGGCGGCGCACCGCGCCCGCCGGGCCGGCGGCGCGAACGGTGCGAAGAAGGGTCTGAAAGGTGGACGGCATGGAGCTGGGCATGAACGGGTTCCGGCAGAGGCTGCCTTTAGGATGGCGACTGGCGGCTGCCGCCGCAAGTCACAACGGCTGTGCAGAGCTTCACATTGCACTGCGGTCCGATAGGTGCTGCACTGCAAAAAAATCGCAGCCGCAGGGGCTTGCGTTCCGCGTGCGCGCGTTGCATTCGCAGGTGCAACGACAAAAAAACCGATGAACGGGAGAAGCCGGCTATGGCGCACTGGGTTTTGACGTTCGGCGGCGGCAAGGCCGAAGGAACCGCCGGGCTGGTGAACCTGCTGGGCGGCAAGGGCGCCAATCTGGCGGAGATGGCGGCGCTTGGCCTGCCCGTGCCGCCGGGTTTCACCGTCACGACCGATGTCTGCGCCTGGTATTACGCCCACGGCCGCACCTTTCCGCAGGGGCTGAAGGAAGAGGTCATCGCCGCGCTCGGCCGCCTCTCGGCCATCAGCGGCCGCCGCCTCGGCGATCCCGACGACCCGCTGCTCGTTTCCGTGCGCTCCGGCGCGCGCGTCTCGATGCCCGGCATGATGGACACGGTCCTCAATCTCGGTCTCAACGACGTGACCGTGGAGGGACTGGCGCGCGCCTCCGGCGACGTGCGCTTCGCCTACGATTCCTACCGCCGCTTCATCCAGATGTACGGCGATGTCGTCCTCGGCCTCGATCATGGCGAGTTCGAGGAATTGCTGGAGGCCTACAAAGACGAACGCGGCCTCGATTTCGATACCGATCTCGATGCCGGCGACTGGCGCATCCTGATCGACCGCTACAAGGCGCTGGTGGAAGAGAGCCTCGGCGCGCCCTTTCCGCAGGACCCCCACGAACAGCTCTGGGGGGCGATTGCCGCCGTGTTCGGCTCGTGGCACTCGGCCCGCGCCGTCACCTATCGCCGCATCCATAACATTCCGGAGGCGTGGGGCACCGCTGTCACGGTGCAGGCCATGGTGTTCGGAAACATGGACAACACCTCGGCCACCGGCGTTGCCTTCACGCGCGATCCCTCCACGGGCGAGAACACGCTGTTCGGCGAATTTCTCGTCAACGCGCAGGGCGAGGACGTGGTTGCCGGCCTCCGCACGCCGCAGAACATCACCGAGCGCGCCCGGCGCGCGGCCGGCTCGTCGCGGCCCTCGCTGGAACAGGTGATGCCGGCGGCATTCGCCGAACTGCGCGCGGTGTGCGCCCGGCTGGAGGCGCACTATCGCGACATGCAGGATATCGAGTTCACCATCGAGCGCGGCAAGCTGTGGATGCTGCAGACCCGCTCCGGCAAGCGCACCGCGCGTGCCGCCCTGCGCATCGCGGTGGAGATGGCGGAAGCGGGCATCCTCAGCCGCGAGGAGGCGATCCTGCGCATCGAGCCGACCTCGCTCGACCAGCTGCTGCACCCCACCATCGACCCGAAAGCCGTGCGCACGGTGGTGGCCAGCGGCCTGCCGGCCTCGCCGGGGGCGGCCTGCGGCGAGATCGTGTTTGCACCCGACGAGGCGGTGCGCCTCAAGGCGGCCGGGCGGCGCGTCATTCTGGTGCGCATCGAGACGAGCCCGGAAGACATCCACGGCATGCACGCGGCAGAGGGCATTCTCACCACCCGCGGCGGCATGACGAGCCACGCCGCCGTGGTGGCCCGCGGCATGGGCAAGCCCTGCGTGTGCGGGGCTGGCACGGTGCGCGTCGATTATGCCGCCGGCCAGCTTGCCTGCGCCGGCCGGGTGCTGAAGGCGGGCGACATCGTCACCATCGACGGCACCACCGGCGAGGTGTGCGCGGGCGCGCTGCCGATGATCAAGCCCGACCTTTCCGGCGATTTCGGCACTGTCATCCGCTGGTCGGATGCGGTGCGGCGCATGGATGTGCGCGCCAATGCGGAAACCCCGCAGGATGCCCGCACCGCCCGCGAGTTCGGCGCCGCCGGCATCGGGCTGTGCCGCACCGAGCACATGTTCTTCGACGAGGGCCGCATCGTGACGGTGCGCGAGATGATCCTCGCCGGCACGGAGGCCGGCCGCCGTGCCGCGCTGGCCAAGCTGCTGCCGATGCAGCGCTCCGATTTCGTCGCTCTGTTCGAGATCATGGCCGGCCTGCCGGTGACGATCCGCCTGCTCGATCCGCCGCTGCACGAGTTTCTGCCCCACACCGAAGGCGAGATCGCCGAGGTGGCCGCCGCCATGGGCCTCGACCCGGGGCTGCTGCGCGAGCGGGCGGAGGAATTGCAGGAATTCAATCCGATGCTCGGCCACCGCGGCTGCCGGCTGCTGGTCTCCTACCCGGAAATCGCGGAGATGCAGGCGCGCGCGGTGTTCGAGGCCGCGGTGGTGGCCGCGCGGCGCACCGGCGCCCCGGTCGAGCCGGAAATCATGGTGCCGCTGGTGGGCCTCAAGGCCGAACTGGACCATGTGAAGGCGCGCATCGACGCCATGGCGGAGGCCGTTCGCCGCGAGAGCGGGGCCGCCTTCACCTATCGCATCGGCACCATGGTGGAGCTGCCGCGCGCGGCGCTGCAGGCCGGCGAGATCGCCCGCACGGCGGAGTTCTTTTCGTTCGGCACCAACGACCTGACGCAGACCACCTTCGGCATCTCGCGCGACGATGCCTCCGCTTTCCTCGGCACCTATCAGGTGCGCGGCATTCTGCCTGCCGATCCGTTCGTGACGCTCGATATCGAGGGCGTCGGCGAACTGATCGCCATCGGTGCGGAGCGCGGGCGGCGCACGCGGCCGGATATCAAGCTCGGCCTGTGCGGCGAGCACGGCGGCGACCCGGCCTCGGTGGCGTTCTGCGAAACGCTGGGGCTCGATTATGTGTCGTGCTCGCCCTACCGCGTGCCGATCGCCCGCCTTGCGGCGGCGCAGGCGGCGCTGCTGCACGGGGCGGCCGCGGCGGCCGAAGCCGCTCGTTAACGGGCAAAAGGCCGCGTGCCGACCGGAAAAGCCGCGCGACGGCAGCGGACCGGCCGCCGGCTTCGGGCCGCCGGCGGCACGGCCGTGCGGTTGGGCGTTGCTCTTTGCCCCCGCTCCGCGCCATGGTGGGTGTCCCGCACACCGGCGGCGGCCGCCTCCCGGCCGGCTCGCCGGCGCGATCCGTGCGCCGTTAGCTTCGGGACATGCCCCATGATTCTGACCGACCGCGAAATCCGCCACTCTCTGGAAACCGGGGGCATCGCCATCGAGCCCCTGCCGCCGGAGGATGCCTTCGCGCCCACCAGCGTGGACCTGACGCTGCATGGCCGGCTGCGGGTGTTCCGGCCGCTGGCCGGCTCCGATTGTCCGCCCATAGACCCCTCCGCGCCCGGTTATGTGTTTGCCCAGATGATCGAGGCGATCACGGTGATGCGCGAGATCGGGCCGGATGGCTTTGCCATTGCCCCGCAGCAGCTTGTGCTGGCGTGGACGCGCGAGGCCGTGCAGCTGAAGCCCGGCGCCCGTGTCGTCGGCCGGCTGGAAGGCAAGAGCGCGCTCGCCCGGCTCGGCCTTGCCGTGCATGTTACCGCGCCCACCATCCACGCCGGTTCCAGCGGCCAGATCCAGCTTGAGATCGTCAACCACGGCCCGCGGCCGATCATCCTGCGGGCGGGCATGCGCGTGTGTCAGCTGATCCTGGAACAGACGCTCGGCGTGCCGGAGCGCGGCTATGGCGGCCAGTTCCGCGGACAGGTGGGCTGAAAGCGCAACACCCCGCGGCCGGGTTATCCCCGTTAACCCGGTATCAAGGTTAATTTTCCATGCTGGCCGGCGTAATGATCGGGCAGCCCGCAGCCTTTGCCGGCGCCCCGCAGGTTG
Organism: Pseudoxanthobacter sp.; assembly: GCF_036822375.1. Lineage (NCBI taxonomy): Bacteria > Pseudomonadati > Pseudomonadota > Alphaproteobacteria > Hyphomicrobiales > Segnochrobactraceae > Pseudoxanthobacter > Pseudoxanthobacter sp. The sequence goes on from NZ_DAISHT010000056.1 coordinate 11,648, forward strand.
TCGGGAGTTGGCGGGATGGAACACGGCAAGGCGCGCCCCGCTTTTTTGCGTCGTGACACGGCGGGCGAGGCAGACCGGCAGCGGCTGGACCTGACCGGCTCGCACCACCACTGGTCGCGGCTGAAGGTGCCGCTGCCCGACCGGCGCAGCCGCCGCACCCGGCTGCGGGCGGTGTTCTCCCGCGGGGCCCTCAGGGCGCTGTTCGCGCTGGCGCTGCTGGTTGCGCTGACCGGCCGGGTGGCGATGCAGGACGTGCGCGGCCTCGTGGCCGAGGCGGAGGCCGGCGAGCCGCGCTGGATGGCGCGGATCGTTGCCGCGCCGGGCGGCTCGTCGCTGGCCCCGACCTTTCGTTTCGACGATGCCGGCACCCCGGCCGATCTCGCGCTGGCGGGCGGCGCACAGAAGCCGGTCGCTCTGGCCGGTCTCGACGGCTTCGCCGGCCGCGGCGACAACGACGAGCGCGTGGAGCGCGCCGGCAAGGGCCGCCGCCTCGTGACTGTCGCCGCCCGCGCCGACGACGGCGCGCCCGCCGCCGGCCTCGTCTATCGCCCGGCGAGCTATGTCAGCGAGATGGATGCGGCGGAAATGCCCCGCGTCGCCTTCGTGCGGCCCGAGCCGCTGAAGGCGGACGATCCGCGCGCGATGATGGCGCTGCGCGAGAAGGAGCAGGGCGACCTCGCCATTACCGCGGCCGACCGGCAGAAGCAGCTCGTGGCGCGCAACGTGGCTGCGGCCAGCGCCTCCGTCGTCTCGGCCTATGCCGCCGACAGCGGGTTCGACGTGGAGGCGCCGTTCCGCCTGCTGCTGGGCGAAAGCGGCGTGGAGGCACCGCCCGAGGAAGCCGTGACGCCGGAGGAACTGGCGGTCGATCCCCATGCCTGGGTCGGCAAGCCGCTTCCCTATTCAGTGGTGACGGCGCCGGAACAGAAATGCCTTGCCGAGGCGGTCTATTTCGAGGCCCGCGGCGAGCCGTTCGACGGACAGGTGGCGGTGGCGGAGGTGGTGCTGAACCGCGTGCGCAATCCCGCCTATCCGGGCACGGTCTGCGGCGTCGTCTACCAGAACAAGAACCTGCTGAACCGCTGCCAGTTCTCGTTCGCCTGCGATCTCATTCCCGACCACGTCATCCCGGGTCCGGCGTGGGACCAGGCCCAGCTTATCGCCCGCGAGACGACGGCCGGCCGCCTGTCCGTGCCGGGCCTGCAGGCGGCCACCCATTATCACGCGCTTTATGTGAAGCCGAACTGGGCCAGCCTGTTCAAACGCGAGAAGCAGCTCGGCCTGCACGTGTTCTATTCCACCTACGGCGGCGGCTGGAGCTGAGGCTTACGCCAGCGCCAGCCGGAACGGATTGCCCTCGAAGGCGTCGCGGCCGCGGCCGATGGCAGCGATGGCGGCCGTCATGCGGCCCTGCCGTCCCAGCCGGGCATCGGCCAGCGCCACGAGGCGGGCGTTGGGGGTGGCGGAAGGCGCGGCCTGGCGCAGCGCCTGCGCCACCGCCGCCTCATCGCGCTGCGGCGACAGCGCGCAGGCGGTGATGTAGGCCGCTGCGGTGGACCGGCTGATGCCGGCAAAGCAGTGGATCACCAGCGGCTTTTCCCGCGGCCAGCGGCCGACGAAGCCGAGCAGGCGGTCCACATGCTCCGCCCCCGGCGGGGTCAGGCCGGGTTCGTCGCTGACGATGTCGTTGAAGCCGAGGAAGAGGTGGTCGTCCGGGGCAACGCCGGCCGGTCGCTTCACCGGCGTGTCGGCGTTGATGAGCGTGACGACATGGCGCGCGCCGGTCATGGAGACCACGCGCGCAAGCTGCGACAGCGGACAGACATAGAGCATCGGGCACCTCGCGCCGGCAACGCGCCCCGCCGGGAAGGCGCGGGACCTGCGGCACCCTAATGCAAACCGGGCCCCAATCCTACACACGCAAACGGCGCCCGCCCTGCGCGCGGGCCGGCGGCCGCCAGAGGGCAGGCCGCCGCCCGCATTGCGCTCAGCGGCGGAAGCGGATGGGAACGGTGATCGTCAGCCGGCTCTTGCCGATTTCCTCGGGGATCGGCGGCAGGCGCGCCGTCTTCACAGCGCTGAGCGCCGCGTCATCGAGGTCCGGGTTGCCGGCCGACTGCACCAGAGCGGCCGAAACCACCTCGCCGCTGCCGGTCATGGTGAAGCGCACCGCCGCCACGCCGGTGGCGCCGACGCCCGGCGGAAAGCGCTTGCGCCGCTCGATGGCGGCCCGCACGCGGGCGCCGAAATCGCGGCTGGCGGCGGCGGAGGCGGTGCGGGCAGCGGCCTCCGCCTCGCCGGTGGCCGCCTGCGAGGCGGCGGAGGCGCGGGCCACCTGCGTGCGCTCGGCCTTCACCGCGCGGGCGATTGCCCGGACCTTTTCCTTCAGCTTCGTCTTCACCCGCGCCAGCGGCTTCGGCGGCGGCGCCACCGGCACCGGCTCGGCGGTCACGGCCGGCGCAGGGCTGGCGGCCACCTCCGCGGCGGGCGATTCCTTTGCCGCCGGGTCCACGGCGGGCGGCTCGGGCCGCACCTCCGGCTTCGGCGGCTCGGGCTCGGGCGGCGGCGCGTCGGCGCGCTGCTCCGGCTCCGGCGGCGGCGCCTCGGTCTGCTTCGCCTCCGGTTCGGGCGGGGCATCGACCGTGGTCGTCTTCTCGGCCACCGCCTCCGGGGCGGGGTCGGCCACGGGCGTCTCGGTGATCGCCTCTTCCGCGGTCTCGCCCTTTGCCTCGGCGGCATCGGCCGATTCGGTCGCGGTCGGATCCTCGAAGGCGACGGTGGCGATCTCCACCGGCATCGGCTCGAGGCTCTCGCCCGCCAGCGGCGGCTCGGCGCGGCTCAGCACCGCAGCCGCCACGGTGCCGTGGATGGTGAGGGCGACGGCGGCGCAGGCTGTCCAGCCCGCCACGCGCCACCGGCCGCGCGGCAGCGGCGGATGCCCCGGCGGCAGCCCGGTCTGCTGCTGCGTGAGGGCCTGCGCGCCATCTGGCGGCTGCACCCCGCTCATTGCCCCGGCGCTCCCTCAAGGCCGACGAGGGCGATCTTCACATAACCGGCGGTGCGCAGGGCATTCATCGCCTCCATCAGGTCGCCATAGGCAACCTGCCGGTCTGCCCGCAGGAAGATGCGCGTCTGCCGGTCGCCGCCGGAGGCGGCATCGAGGGCCGCGCCCAGCCGGTCTGCGGCCACCGCATCCTCACCGAGGTGCAGGGTGCGATCGGCCGTGACGGAAACGAACAGCGGCTTTGAGGGCCGGGTGGCCGGCGGCGCATTCGAGGCCGGCAGGTCCACGGGGACGTCGACGGTGGAAAGCGGCGCGGCGACCATGAAGATGATGAGCAGCACCAGAATCACGTCGATGAACGGCGTGACGTTGATTTCGTGGGATTCGGTCAGCTCGTCGCTGTCGTTGAGGCGTCCGGCCATGGCGGCTCACTCCGCCGCCGCGCTGAGGCGGGGGGTGCCGCGCCCGCGCCCGGCTTCCGCTTCCTGCGCCGCGCGGTCGAGATCGCGGCTGAGCAGGCGCATCACCGCCGCGCTCGCATCCGCCAGTTCCGCGCGGTAGGCGCCGATGGTGCGGGCGAAGTGGTTGTAGATCATCACCGCCGGAATGGCGGCGACGAGGCCGATGGCGGTGGCCAGCAGCGCCTCGGCAATGCCCGGCGCCACCACGGCGAGGTTCGTGGTCTTTGCGGCGGCGATGCCGATGAAGGAATTCATGATGCCCCACACCGTGCCGAACAGGCCGATGAACGGTGCCGTGGAGCCGATGGTGGCGAGCAGGCCGGTGCCGAGCCCGATGCGGCGCGCTTCCGCCGCCTCCAGCCGGGTCAGGGCGCTGTCGGCGCGTTCCTTGATGCCGGCCGCGGGCAGGGTGCCGGAGAGCTTCAGCTCGCTGAGCGCGCACGCGGCGAAGGCGGCCACGGCGCCGCAATGGTGCAGGCCGGCGGTGGCGGTGGCAAGCGACGGCGCCGCGCCGAGCCGCGCCAGCCCGCGGGCGACGCGGCGGCGGCTGCGGGCCAGTTCGATGACCTTGTAGAGCGCGATGGTCCAGGTGGCGACCGAGGCGGCCGCAAGGCCGGTCATGACGGCCTGCACCACCCAGTCGGCCGCAAGAAACATGCTGACCGGCGACAGGTCGTGCGGCAGCACGGCGGCGGCGATATCGGCCGGGCCGGACAATGCGCTCTCCGCCGGCACACCGCCGGCATCGCCGGCCGGCAGGGTGTGGAACGGCGTGCCCGGAAGCGCCGTGGCGCCATCTGCGGCCGGCGGCGGCGTGGCGATGCCGGATGCACCGTCCGCTGCCGGAAGCGGTGACGGGGGCACCGGCTGCGACGGCACGGCTTGCGACGGCGCGATTTGCGACGGCGCGATTTGCGACGACGGGGGCTGCGACGGCAGCGCAGCCGCCGGCACGGACGGTGCAGCGGTTGCGGCGGCGGCATCGGGCGTGCCCCCGGCGGCGGCGGCCGCAGCAGGCATTTCAGTTGCGTCCATGATCTCCTCGGGCGGGTGCGGCGGGCCCCGTGGCGGCCCCGCGGTTCGCGCCGGTCTGTCGCAGCGCAAAACCGCCGCCGGCCGGGAAGAGCCGCGACGATCCGCCACGTTTGGGGCACGGCGACCCCGTGTTGCGGGCGGGCGGCGTTTTCGGCACGGCCGGAGCAGTCTTGGAAAGCCGCTGCGGCACAATGTGTCAGGCTGCTGCGGGCCGGCGGCCATCAGGCTGCCACTTGAGAACCGTTGTCAATCTCAGCCGGACACTGGATTGTTGTGCTCTACTTGTCAATTCGCGGGGAACGATTTGATCGAAAATCGAAATTAGAAGAATTCGACGTTATGTGTCTTGGGCGGGTGCAGTTTATAGTTATTCTTGAAAGCCGCCGCAGTGCGGGGCGCCGAGGCCGGTGCAGGTGGCCGGCCGCTATTGCGCCGCAAAGCGCGGGCAAATTTTTTGCTGGTGGATGCAGAACCGCAACGCTATCCATCGGAGTGTCGTTACGGTAAACGCTCGTTAACGGTTTTCGGGTTATGGCAGGACGCGGAGTTCAGTCTGCACCGGGGCGGTCCGTCAGGGGCCGCGGCAGGGCGCAGCACAGAATACGGTACTGCTATTGTGACTGAGATCGCACGACAGAGCCAGGTGAACGCAACCGGTCCGGATCGCGCCATGAAGCCGGCTTCCGCAGCGTGCCCCCTGTCATCTGCCGGCAGCAGCGCCCGCAATCCGGTGGGCCCGGTATCGGTGGAGGAAAATCTGCCCCGCTCGCTCGCTTCCTTCTGCCGCCACGCCGTTCATGCCCTCGTGGGCGGCACGATGCTGGCGGGTCTCGCCTTCGCCGGCTCAACGGCTGCCAGCGCGGAAACGCGCACTCTCAATCTCTACTACACGCATACGGGCGAATCCGCCCGCATCACCTTCAAGAAGGACGGCAGGTTCATCCCGTCCGGCCTGCGCCAGCTCAACCAGTTCCTGCGCGACTGGCGGCGCAACGAGGCCACGCGCATGGACCCGGCGCTGTTCGACCTCATCTGGGAGGTCTACCAGAAGTCCGGCTCCCACAGTCAGATCCGCATCGTTTCCGCCTATCGCTCGCCGGCCACCAACAACATGCTGCGCCGGCGCACCCGCGGCGTCGCCAAGAACAGCCAGCATACCTACGGCAAGGCGATGGACTTCTTCCTGCCGGACGTGCCGCTCGCCACGCTGCGCGCGATCGGCCTCAGGATGCAGGTCGGCGGCGTCGGCTTCTACCCGACCGCCAATTCGCCTTTCGTGCACATGGATACCGGCAGCGTGCGCCACTGGCCGCGGATGACGCGCTCGCAGCTCGTTCAGGTGTTCCCCAACGGCCATACCCTGCACGTCCCCAGCGACGGCAAGCCGCTGCCCGGCTTTGACGATGCGCTGGCCGATTATGAGGCCCGCAAGAACGGCGAGCGCCGCGCCATCGCGGCGATCGGCTCCGACAAGGGCGGTGGCTCCGGCGGCGGCGGTCTGTTCGCCATGTTCCGCAATCAGGACGATTCGCAGGTCGTGCGCGGCTCCTCGGGCAAGAAATCGTTCCTGGCCGCGCTGTTCGGCGGCGGGGCGGACGAGGAAGAGGATAACGCGGCCTCCACCGGGGGCGGCGGCGATGAAGAGGGCGCGGCACCGGCCACGCCCGCCAGGGCACCGGCTGCTGCGCCGGCTGCGCCCGCGGCTGCCACGGCCGCTGCCGCTGCGCCGGCCGCAGGCGCCGATCAGGCGCTGCCGGGCGTGCGCAACGGGGCCGATACCCTGCCGGGCGCGTCCCTGACGGCGGCGCCGGCAACCCGCCCGGCGCCGGCCGACGACGACGAGACACCGGCGGCCGTTCCGCCGCCCGCCAAGCCGGCTGTGCCGGCTGCCGTTGCCGTGGCTTCCGCCGGCGACGAGGCGGCGCCCGCCGCACCGAAGGGCTTTGTGACCGGCCCCGCCGGCCTCAGCACCGCAACCCCGCCGGACGATGTGCCGGTGGCGGTGGTGCCCGTTGCCCGGCCCGATGCGCCGCAGACAGCGGCCGATGACGGCAGCGACGATGCCGGCACCCCTGCGGCTGCCGGCAAGGCCGCGGCCATGGTGGCCGGCGTGATGCCGCTGCCGGCCCCGGATCGCACGGCGCCTGCCGGCGACGACAATGCCGCCGTGGCGATGGCCGGCGTGATGCCGGTGCCCCGTCCGGAAGCGCCGGCGGTGGCCGCGCTCGCCTATGCCGGCGGCACCAGCGATCCGCTTTCCGGCGCGGCCGACGGCGACGTTCTGGCGGCGACGGCGCGGCAGGTGATGCGCGGCAGCCGGATGGCGAGCACCGGGGGCGCCGTGGCGCTGCCGCCGGCCACTCAGAGCCAGCCGGCAGGCGGCGCGGCCGGGTTCGTGCCGGCAATGGTGCCGACCATGGTGTTGCCCGACGACGGCACCGGCGATCCGCTGGCCTTCCTCGGCGGCAGCGCGGGCGTGCCGGCCAAAACCGACACGCGGCTGCTGTCGGCGTCCTATTCGGTGCGCGGGCGCACGTTCGCGAATCTCTCGGCGCCGGATTATCGCAGCCTGCCGGCGCTTCTGGCGCCGACCGGCGGCGTGGTCGTGGCGCCGCCGCTGGCGCCGGATGCCGTGGTCATGGCGAGTTCTGCCGCCGTGGACCACTTCTCCGGCGCAGGCGACGTGACGGAGACGGCGGCCCTGCGCTGAGCGGGCTGTGCGCCGCTCCGGCTCCGCACGCAGCGGGTCTGCTCGGAGCCTGTCCTGTCAGTCGCACGGTCTCGCCGCCGGCTTCAGGCCGCAGGGACGGCAGATGTTCAGAATCAGGCCCCGGCCCTTGCGGCCGGGGCTTTTCTTTTGGGCCTGCGGTCGTGGGGGGCGCAGGCGCCTGAGGCGCCGGTCCTGAGAAAGCGGTTTTGAGAAAGCGGTCTTGGGAAATCGGTCTTGGGCCGTGCTGCTTGGGCCGTTCTGCTTGGGCCGCGCCGCTTTGCGTTCGCTCTCGCGGTCTCGCGGCCTTGCGGTCTTGCACCCGCTCTTCCGCTCCGCGGGCCGGCACAAACGGAAAGCGCGCCGGAGCGGGCCGGCGCGCTTCTGCCTTCGGGGCTGGTTCCCGGGCGTTTCCGTTCCCGGGCGTATCTCCGGGCGGGGGCGGCTTCAGGCGCGCTGCTGGCCGGGCTGCTGGGCGAGTTCGAAGCGCACCGGACGGCCGAACGGGGCGGTGGCAAGCCGGCCTTCCCACATGGCGCGGCGGCCGCGGATGATGGTGCCGACCGGCCAGCCGGTG
>NZ_DAISHT010000057.1:0-19366 GCF_036822375.1 Pseudoxanthobacter sp.
GTGCAGGTATTCTGTCTTGTGAGTGCATTCTGTCTTGTGAATGCACTCTGGTCCTGATGAACGCGTTCCGTTTCGGGCGCGCCGTCAGGCCCGGGGCGTGGTGCGGCCCTGAAGGTCGGCGACAAGGGCCTCGACGGCTGCGGCCACGGTGGCAAGGCGCGCCGCATCGCGCGCGCGCACCACCAGACGGGTGGTGTGGCGCGTGCCGTCGAAATAGGGGTAGGAGCCGAGCAGGGTGTCGGGATTGGCGCGGGCGATGGCGCCGAAGCCCTCGGCGAGCGCGCCTTCGCCCATGCCGGCCTCGATGGTGTGCGACAGCATCGGCCGGCCGCGGGCGAGCGTCGGGGCGATGGAATCCATCATCGCCTGCATGATCTTCGGCACGCCGGCCATGACGTGGACATTGCCGATGCGGAAGCCGGGGGCGGCCGAGACCGGATTGGCGATGAGGTCGGCGCCGTCGGGAATGCGCGCCATGCGCAGGCGCGCCGGCGTCAGTTCCGTATCCGGGTAGCGGGCGCGCATGACCCCGACCGCACGCGGATCGATGTCGATGGCAACGCCGAAGGCCTTCGCCACCGCATCGGCGGTGATGTCGTCATGGGTCGGGCCGATGCCGCCGGTGGTGAACACATAGGTGTAGCCGGCGCGCAGGGCGTTGAGCGCGGCCACGATGCGGGCCTCGACATCCGGCACCACGCGCACCTCTTCAAGGTCGATGCCGATGGCGGTCAGATAATCGGCGATGAAGCCGATGTTCTGGTCCTTGGTGCGGCCGGAGAGAATCTCGTCGCCGATCACCAGCACCGCGGCGGTGACCGGGGCTTGCGGGGCGGCGTCTGAGCGGACTTCGGCTTCCGGCGGTTGCGTCATGGCGGCGGCTTCTGCATGGGGGTCCGGCCGTCCGGCGGGAGGGCACGGACGGCATGGCAACAACCGTTTCGTCTAGCCCAGCCGGCTGCGCCGCTCAAGCGGCAAGGCCGGCCGGCGACAAAGGGCTGCGGATCCGGGGCTGCGGACCCGGGTCGGCGGCGGGGGTGCGGTCAGGGCCCCGCCGGCGGGCGCCAGCCATAGAGCCAGTCGAGCCGCCGCATCAGCGCGTCCTCAGACATCAGCCGCAGGGCGGTGTCGCGGGCCAGCGCGGTGAGGGCGCCCATGTGATAGATCTGGCCGTTCTTTTCCGACAGCGCCTGAATGCGCTGCGCCCGCGGCCGGCGCGCGGCGGCATAGGCGGCAAGCGCCCCGGGCACGCTGCGGCCGGCGGCCAGATGGTGGGCCAGCACCGCGGCATCCTCAATGGCCATCGCCGCGCCCTGGGCGGCAAACGGCAGGGTGGCGTGCGCGGCATCGCCGATGAGCGCAAGGCCGGCATCGTTCCACACCGCATCGGCCGGCACACCGGCCAGCGGCCAGCGTGTCCAGCCGGTTGCGCCGGCCAGCAGGCGCTGCAGGTCGGAATCGAACGTGCGTGCCAGTGTGTTGACCTCGTCGAGGCTCGCGGGGCTGCTCCAGTCTTCCACGAACCACGGGCTGGCGGTCACCACCACGATGTTGATCTGCCGGCCGCCGGAGATCGGATAGCGGATGACGTGGGCATCCGGAAACATGTGGGCATGGACCCGCAGATCCACGAGGCCGGCTGGCAGTGCCTCCGCCGGCACTGTGGTGCGGTAGGCGATGCGGCCGGTCTGGCGGGCGGTGGCGGCGCCGGACAGGGCGTTGCGCAACTGCGACCAGACGCCGTCGGCGGCGATCACCGCCTCGCCGTCCAGCGGCCCGCCGCTGGTTTCAAGGCGCATGCCGGCCGGCCCCGGCGCAGCGCGCAGCGCCCGCATGCCGGTGTGGACGGTAATGGCCGGGCTGGCCAGCGCGGCGCGCGCCAGAACGGCAATCAGATCGGCGCGGTGCAGCACGCCGTAGGGCGCCCCCCAGCGTGCCGTTGCCTGCCCGCCCAGCGGCACGCGGGCCAGCCGCGTGCCGGACGCGCCGTGCAGATCGACCGATTCGGGAAAGGTCATCACGTTCGCAAGGTCGGCGTCGAGGCCCAGCCCGGCGAGCACGCGATAGGCGTTGGGCGAAATCTGCAGGCCGGCGCCCACCTCGGTGAAGGCGGTCGTGCGCTCGGCCAGCGAAACGGAAAAGCCGCGCTGCGCCAGCGCCAGCGCCGTCGTGAGGCCGGCGATGCCGCCGCCGGCGACAACGACAGTGCGCCCGCTGCCGGGGCCTTCGCCGGCCGGCGCGGGGGCAGCGGTTCTGGCGGCGGCGTTTGCGGCGGGGCGGGCGGCGGGGGCCGGAGGCACCGGTGCGGTCATGGCAGGCCCTGACGGCGAGAGGCAACAGAAAAAGGCCCGTAACGGGCCCGGAGAAGCCGCTCTTGCGCGGCTTTGCTGCAAGGCGTGCCGGGCGCCGGCCCGCGGGGCCGGCACCGGGCAGGCCGGCTGCCCTCAGGCGTGGGCCGGCTCGTGCCACACGCACGCGGCCGGGTCGGCCTGAGCGTGGCCGAGCGTGGCGTCGTAGCGATAGAGCGTCGAGCAATAGGGGCAGATCTTCTCGTTCTCGTCGCCCATGTCGAGGAAGACGTGGGGATGGTCGAACGGCGGAGCCGCGCCGATGCACATGAAGCGCCGGGCGCCGATGCGCACGCTTTCGACGCCAGCGTCGTTCTTGAAGTGGGGAACGCCCGTGTCCGACATGTCTGAACGATCCGGATGGTTGAATGGCTGGCGGGAAGATAGCGGCGGGCGGGCAGAAAAGATAGGCGGCACAGGCGCGCGGCCTGCCGCGCCGCTGCCGGGGCCGGCGCGCCGCCGGCCGGCGGTGGCTTCCGCTGGCGCCGCGCGGCCGCTAACGTGGGGCGGACGCAGGCACCCGGCCTTGCGCAAATCCCGCCCGCGGGCCCGGACGGCCTGCGACGTGAACGGCCTGTGACGTGAACTGCCTGTGACGTGTCCGGTGCCGGCCGGCACCGCCCGGAGTTGCCGATGGTTGACAGGACCCGCGTCATCCCCCTGCTCGTCGCCTGCGCGGTGGGCATGGAGATGATCGATTCCACGGTGATCGCCACTGCCCTGCCGGCGATTGCCGGCGATTTCGGCGTGCGCCCGCTGACGCTGGCCGTGGCCGTGACGGCCTACATGCTCAGCCTTGCGGTGTTCATTCCCATTTCCGGGTGGGTGTCGGACCGATTCGGCTCGCGCAACGTGTTTCAGGCGGCCATCGTGCTGTTCCTCGCCGGCTCGGTCGGCTGTGCCTTCGCCAATTCGGTGCCGGAACTCGTCGTCGCGCGCGTCATTCAGGGCATCGGCGGTTCGATGACGACGCCGGTCGGCCGCCTCGTGCTGGTGCGCACGGTGCCGAAGGAACGGCTGGTGGATGCCATGGCGCTGGTGGCCATCCCCGCGCTGGTCGGGCCGCTGATCGGCCCGCCGCTCGGCGGCTTCATCGTCGAGCATTACAGCTGGCGCTGGATCTTCTGGATCAACGTGCCGATCGGAATCATCGGCCTGCTGCTCGGCGCGCTGGTGCTGCCGCGCGACGAACACCGCGCCTCAAGCCCGTTCGATCTCAAGGGCTTCGCCCTCATCGCCATCGGCCTGTCGCTGATGATGGGCGGGCTGGAAACGGCCGGCCGCGGTGTGGTGGACGGGGCGGCGACGCTCGGCCTCATCGCCGCCGGCGCGGTGCTGACCGCCCTTTATGTGCTGCACGCGCGGCGCGCCGAAAAGCCGGTGATCGAGCTGAAGCTGCTGCAGGTGCGCACCTTTTCGTCCACCGTTCTCGGCGGCTTCCTGTCGCGGTCCGGCATGGGGGCGCTTGCCGTGCTGACGCCGCTGATGCTGCAGGTCGGCTATGGTTTTTCGCCGCTGGAGGCCGGCATTCTGTCGGTCTCTGCTGCTGTCGGCGCCATGGGGGCGAAATCGGCGGTCACCCGCATCATCGCCACGCTGGGCTTTCGACGCACGCTGCTGGTGTTCTCGGCCGCGACGGGGGCCAGCATCGTGCCGATGGGCTTCACCCGGCCCGATCTGTTTCCGCTGGGAATCGTGCTGCTGCTGCTTGTCTCCGGCGTGGTGCGCTCGGTGCTGTTCACCACCATGCAGACGCTGACCTATGCCGATGTCGACGACGACCACATGAGCCAGGCGACCAGCTTCGCCTCGGTGGCGCAGCAGCTTTCGCTGGCGGCCGGCGTGGCCATCGGCACGGTGCTGGTGCATGTTTTCAGCGGCCTCGGCTTCGCGCAGCCCGGCGGCCAGCCGGCGCCCTTTGCCTTCGCGCTCGCCTTCATCGTGGTGGGCGTGATGTCGATGTCGTCGCTGTTGTCGTTCCGCACGCTGCCGGCCGATGCCGGTGCCAACTACACGCCGGGCGCCCGGCGTGGCGGTCGCGGCCGGCCGGTTTCGCCGGCGGCCCCCTCGCTCAATGCCATCGAGGGCAGCGTGGGCGAGATGGAGGCGGAAGCCGGCCTCGACCGCCCGGTGCGCGAGGGCCGGAGCCGGCCTTAGGCCTCCGCTGCCGGCAGGGTTTGCCGGCAGCGCCCCGGCGCGCTAAACCGCCTTCAGCCGGTTGCCGGCCCGCCGGGCCCGTGACCGCACCGATGCCCGATGCGAGGATGCCCGCGCCGATGCCGACCTTTCTCTCCGATGGCCTCACCCTTGCCTATGTCGACGAGGGCCATGGCGAGCCGATCCTGCTCATTCACGGGTTCGCCTCCAACCGCGATGTCAACTGGCGCTATCCGGGCTGGATCGACACGCTGACGAAGGCCGGCCGCCGCGTCATCGCCATCGACAACCGCGGCCACGGCGAAAGCGAAAAGCCGCACGAGCCGCTGCGCTACCGCGTGGCAGCCATGGCGCACGATGCCTTCAGCCTCATCCGCCATCTCGGTCTCGGCCGCGTCGATGTGATGGGCTATTCCATGGGCGCGCGCATCTCCGCCTTTCTGGCGCTGGAACATCCGGAGGTGGTGCGCTCGGTGGTGCTGGCCGGCCTCGGCATGGGGCTGGTCGACGGCACCGGCCCGTGGGAGCCGATCGTGGCGGCGCTGGAGGCGCCCTCGGCGGCCGATATCCGCCACAAGACCGGGCTGATGTTCCGCCGCTTTGCCGAGCAGACCGGCGGCGATCTGGCGGCGCTGGCCGCCTGCATGCGTGCCAGCCGGGAGACGATGCCGGCCGACCGCGTCATGCGCATCACCGCGCCGGCGCTGGTGGCGGTGGGCACCCGCGATGTCATCGCCGGTTCGGCACAGGGCCTCGCCGACCTGCTGCCCAACGGCCGCGCGCTCGATATTCCCGACCGCGACCACATGCTGGCGGTGGGCGACAAGGCGTTCAAGGCGGGCGTGCTGGCCTTTCTCGACGCGCGGCCGTGACGGCGGCCGCCTGCGCGGGACAGATGACGCGCCGGCACAGGTGACGCGCCGGGACAAATGAAAAAGGCCCGCCGGGCGGCATCCCGGCGGGCCTTGTCGGTTGTATCGGGCGGGGCGTCCCGCCGGCCGGTCAGGTCGTCAGGTTCTGCTGGAAGAAGGCCAGCGTGCGCTGCCAGGCCAGCGCTGCGTCGGCGGCGTCGTAGCGTGCGCTCGTCGGGTTGGCGAAGGCGTGATCGGCATCGTACCAGTAGATCTGCAGCGGCTTGTCGGCCTTCAGCATGTTCTGGGCGAACTGCTTGACCTGCGCTTCCGGGATCGAGGTATCCTTGGTGGCGAAATGGCCGAGCACCGGGCCGACCAGCGATTCAAGCTGGTTCACCGTGCGGTCCACATTGCCATAATAGATGACCGTGGCGTTGACCGGCGCGGCCATGGAGGCATTGAGCGACCACGCCCCGCCGAAGCACCAGCCGCAGGTGCCCACCTTGCCGTTCACTTCCGTCAGATCGCGCGCCCAGTAGATGACCGAGGTCATCACATCCAGCGCCTTTTCGGTGTTGAGCGTGGCGACGAGGTTCTTGGCCACCGCCGGGTCGTTCGTCACCTGCCCGCCGAACAGGTCGACGGCGATGGCGACATAGCCCTGATTCGCCAGTTCCACCGCGACCGACTTGATCTGGTCGTTGAGACCCCACCACTCGTGCACCAGCACCACGGCGGGCGCCGGCCACTGCTTCGGCTTGGCGATGACGCCGCTCGCCTTTGCGCCGCCCATGGTGTCGATGGAAAACGGCTGTGCGGTTGCGCCCTGCGCCTGCGCCAGGGCCGGATCGGCCAGCACGGCGGCCAGCGGCAGGGTGAGCAGACCCGCCAGAAAAGCGCGCCGGTCCGTCTCGGCAACGATGAGGGGCGGCAGGTTCTGGTGTTCACCGCAACCGTCGAGCGTGCACATGGGACTTTGATCCTCCGTCGGTGTCCACCGGGTTGCCCCAAACTAACGGTCCTGTGCTGTGGTGCAACGAAAAGCTGACCTTAAAACCAGCCGCACCGGCGGCCGCCGCTTTCTTGTCCACCACTGTGGCGGGACAGTCATTTGTGAACCGACAAAACCCGCGCGACCGGCAAAACCTGATGACGGGCGGCGGACAATTGCCGCCGGCGCGGGTTTGACCCCGGACGGCGCGGCCCGTAAGACAGGCGGCGGATGCCGCCGGCCCGGCCGCGCGGCGCCGTTTCCTCGCAAGCCGCTCGGGTCCGGTCCATGTCGCACAACACCTTCGGCCATCTGTTCCGCGTCACCACCTGGGGCGAAAGCCACGGACCGGCCATCGGCTGCGTGGTGGATGGCTGCCCCCCGGGCCTGACCCTGAGCGAGGCTTTTATCCAGACTTTTCTCGACCGTCGCCGCCCCGGCCAGTCGCGCTTCACCACCCAGCGGCAGGAGCCCGATCAGGTGCGCATTCTTTCCGGCACGGTGGCCGGCAGCGGCGGTGAGGTGATCACCACCGGCACCCCGATTGCGCTGGAAATCCAGAACGTCGACCAGCGTTCCAAGGACTATTCCAACATCGCCGACCGCTACCGGCCCGGCCATGCCGACTACACCTACAACGCCAAGTACGGCCTGCGCGATCCGCGCGGCGGCGGGCGTTCGTCGGCGCGTGAAACCGCCAGCCGCGTCGCCGCGGGCGCCGTTGCCCGCCGGGTGCTGCCGGGCGTGACCATCCGCGGCGCGCTGGTGCAGCTCGGCCCCCATGCCGTGGATCGCAGCCGCTGGGACTGGGCGGAGGTGGAGCGCAATCCGTTCTTCTGCCCCGATCCGGTGGCCGCGCAGGCGTGGGAAGGTTACCTCGACGGCATCCGCAAAAATGGCTCTTCCATCGGCGCGGTGGTGGAGGTGGTGGCCGAGGGTGTGCCTGTGGGGCTCGGTGCGCCGCTTTACGGCAAGCTCGATCAGGATCTGGCGGCGGCGATGATGTCGATCAACGCCGTCAAGGGCGTGGAGATCGGCGAGGGCTTTGCCGCCGCCGCGCTGACCGGCGAGGACAACGCGGACGAGATGCGCATGGGCCCGGATGGCCGGCCGGTGTTTCTTTCCAATCACGCCGGCGGCATCCTCGGCGGCATTTCCTCCGGCCAGCCGGTGGTGGTGCGCTTTGCGGTGAAGCCGACCTCGTCGATCCTGACGCCGCGCCGCTCGGTGACGGCCGACGGCGAAGAGGTGGACGTGATGACCCGCGGCCGCCACGACCCCTGCGTCGGCATCCGCGCCGTGCCGGTGGGCGAGGCGATGATGGCGATCGTGCTGGCCGACCATTTCCTGCGCCATCGCGGGCAGGTGGGCTGACGGCCACGCCATTGCCGGCAGAGACGAAATGGCCGGCAGAGATGAAAAAGGCCGCCGCCGGGCCGGACCCCGGGCCGGCGGCCTTCCTGTATCGTTGCGCACCGTGCGGCGCGCGGGCCGGGCTCAGCCCAGAACGGAGCGGATCTTCTTCACCGCCTCGTCGGTCGGCTCGGTATAGTTCACCGTGCCGGCGAAGTTGCCGTCCTTGTCGAACAGATAGACGCCGGCGGTGTGGTCCATGGTGTAGTCGCCGCCCTCGGTCGGCACCTTTTTGGCATAGACGCGGTAGGCGCGCTTGATGGCATCGATCTGCTGCACCGAGCCGGTGAGGCCGGTGATGCGCGGGTCGAAGGCGGTGAGATAGTCCCGCATCAGCTCCGGCGTGTCGCGCTCCGGGTCGATCGACACGAAGATGAAGCGGATGTCGTCGGCCTTGTCGCCGAGCGCCTTCATCCATGCGCCGACATCGGCAAGCGTGGTCGGGCACACATCCGGGCAATAGGTAAAGCCGAAGAACATCGCGCGCGGCTTGCCGGCGAAGTCCTTGTCGGTCACCGTCTGGCCATTCGTGCCGACCAGCGCGAACGGGCCGCCGACGGACGGCATCTCGTGGGCCATCTGGAAGCCGTTGGTGAGATACCAGCCGAGCGTGCCCCAGCCGGCCATCAGCAGCGCGGCAGCGGCGCCGATCCACAGCACCTTGCGGGTTGGGTTGGGGCGCCCCGGGGTCTGTGCGGCCATGGCTTTCCGTGTCCTTTGTCGGTGTGGTCGTTCAGGCGGCGGGCCGCGGCCCGTCGCCGGTGCTGCCGCCGGCCGGCGGCTCCGGCGGCACGATCGGCCCGGCCACCGGTGCGGTTGCCGGCAGGTCGAAGGCGGATTTGTCGGCCTTCGGCGTCGGGTGGCGCACCATGATGCGCAGAACGATGTAGGCCAGCAGCAGCAGTTGCACCACCGCCGTGAACAGAAAAAGCGACGAGGGCCCGAGCCGGCCCATGAGCAGGGAGGCAAGGGCCGGGCCGAAGATGGACCCGACGCCGTTCGACAGCAGCACCGTGGTGGCGGTCTGAACATAGCCGCCCGCCGGCGTCTTGTCATAGGCGTGGGCGGCCGCCAGCGAATAGCCCGGCAGGGTGAGCGCGCCGAACACCACGCCCAGCACCATCAGCGTGGTGGGGTGCATCGGCGCTTTCCACAGCGCAAAGCCGGCTGCGGCCCCCAGCGCCAGCAGCACCGCCAGCACCTTGCGGCGGTCGAAATGATCGGACACCTGACCGGCCGGCCACTGGCTGAGGGCACCGGCCAGCACCGCGAGGCTCATGAAGATGGCGGCATCGTCCACGCTCATGCCGTTGCCGGTGGCAAACAGCGGGCCGAGCGACCAGAACGCCCCGTTGGCAACGCCGATCATGAACACGCCGATGATGCCGACCGGCGCGGCGCGATAGAGCGGCAGCGGGTTGAAGCGCACGATGGCGAGCGGCGCCGGCTGGGCAGAGCGGGTGAGCGCCACCGGAATGACCGCCAGCGACGACAGCACCGAGGCGATGGCGAACGAGCGGAACGAGGTGATGGGGTTGAGCGTGACCATCATTTGCCCGCCGGTGATGGCGGCGAAGTTGACCACGATATAGGCCGACATGATCAGGCCGCGGTTCTCGTTGGTCGCGCGGTCGTTAAGCCAGCTTTCGATGATGAGATAGAGACCGGCAAGGCAGAAGCCGGTGACCATGCGCAGCACCATCCACATATGGGGATCGACCACGAGGATATGGCCGAGGATGGTGGCGGAAGCCGTGGCGACCATGGCGGCGAAGGCGCGGATGTGACCGGCCCGCTGCACCAGATAGGGCGCCACCAGACAGCCGCCGACAAAGCCGACATAGTAGGCCGAGCCGATGAGGCCCAGATCGGAGGGCGAGAAATAGAACGCCTCGCCGGACAGCGGCAGCAGTGTGAACTGCAGGCCGTTGCCCGCCAGAATGAATGCGGCACCCAGCAGCAGCGACAGAACGGGGCGAAGCGGCGAAGCCATGGCTCACTCTCGGCGGGGCAGGCGGGCAGCCGGCGCAGGCGCTGCGCGCCGGCCGGGCGGGAAAAGGCGGGTAGCGGGGCCGCGCCCCCGGCCGGCGGCTGCGGGCAGGCAACCCGCCGGAACCAGAAGGTGCAACCGGCAGCGCCGGGGCGGAAGCGATGACGGAACGGCAGGGTTTTCCGCGCCGCTCGTGGCAAAAGCATGTCGGCGCCGCGCGCTCCGTCTGCCGGGCGCGGGCGGGTGTCGCGGACGGACCCGGAGACCGCATTTCTGGCAGAAAAGCAGACCGGCCGCACGCCCTTCCGGCCGGCGGCATCGCAGGCCAGCTATGCGCTCAGCCTGCCGGCGAAACAAACACCCACAGGTGGCCGTCGGGGTCGCGCACGCGGCACCCGGCGCCGCTGGCAGACGGCTGTTCCACCGCCGCGCCATGGTGCGCCGCGCGGGCCGCCAGCGCGGCGGCCTCGCGGGTGATGACCACCACCGCGCCGTGGCGGCACGGCCCGTGCGGCAGGGGCGCGCCATCGGGCGGCGTGCCGAGCATCACCACATGGCCTTCGAAGGAGACTTCGGCAAAACCGCTGCCATCCGGCGCGGCCACGATGGTGCGCCGCTCGCAGCCGAACGCGGCCGCCAGCCACTCCACGCTCGCCTCCACGTTGCGGCAGAACAGCCACGGCACCACGGCAGTGCCGGCATCGGCGCGGGCATGCGGGGGCGGGCTGGTCTGGATCGGGCCTGTCCGGTTCTGTCTTGTCAGACTCTGGCTTGTCCGGGGCGGCGTTGCGGGCATCGGGCTGGCGGGCATCGGGGCTGGCTGGCTTTGGATCTGGCGGGTGTCGGGGCTGGCGGGCGGCGGGCTTGTGAGCGCCGGGTTTGCGGGCCGCGGCTCTGCGGGCGCACGCCGGGCGGCAGCAAAACCGGAGGCGAAAGATCGGGGCGGAACTATCCCCCACAGCAAGACCGGACAGCAAGACCGGACAGCAAGCGCGCGATGCCTGCACGGACAGGCGGGGGACAGGCGGGTTGCGGCCATGCGGACGGAGGCAACCGGCTCGTCCCCGGCGCACCGGCGACGGCAGGCACGGGAAAGGCTGGTCTGGCAGACAGGGCGGGTGAGCCGGCGTCCGCAGCCTTCAGGCCGCCGTGCCGAGACGGGTCAGAAACAGGGTGGCAAGTGTCATGTCGGCACTGCGTACCGGGGCGAGGCCGCGCGCCTCCAGCCCGGCGGCGAACGCGGCGATGGCCGTGCCGTGGCGGCCGGGCGCAAAGGCGGCCCCGGCGCTGACGAGGCGGCGGGCTTCCTGCATCACGGTGCGGGCGGCGGCGGCGCCGCGGGTGGCCACAATACTGCTGTCGGGAAAGGTGGCGAGGCAGGCGAGGAACAGGCTCTGCGCCGCCAGCGGCAGGGCCGTGGCGACCGCCTGCGTGGCCGCCAGCGCCCGCTTCAGCGCCCGCAGCAGCGTGGGCAGGGCAAAGACCGCCAGATCGGTGAAATCGGTGCCGTATTGCAGCGCCACCCGGCTCTCGCCGGCCGCGGCCTGCATCATCTGGCGCAGGCTGCTGCCGGGCGGGGCCGCGGCGGCACGGGCCAGATCCGGCGCCTCGCAGCGCTTCAGCACGCCGCGCACCGCCTGTGCATCGGCGGGACCGAGGCCGGCGAGCACCGCGGCGATGCGGGCCGAAAACGGGCCCTCGCCGCCGTTGAGGGCGGGGTCGCAGGCGGCCGCCAGCGGCGCGCACAGCAGCAGCAGGCCGACATCGACGCCGGCGCCGGACGTTGCCTCCGCCGCCCCGGCCACCCGGCTGCCGATGCCGGCCCCGGGCCGGGCGAGGGCGGAGCCGATGACATCGGTGATGTTGCTGCGGTCGGGGCCGAGGGAGCCGGCCACCGGCGCGCCGTCGCGGCAGGCGGAGCGGAAGGCAAGGGCAATCGCTTCGGGAGACATGCCGGCGCTCCTCGGCGGGAGACGGGTTGCGGGGTGCGGTGCGGGCCTGACCGGTGCGAACGTGACCGGAGCGGGTCCGACCGCTAAGGATCGTGTCGGTGCGGCGCTGGCCGGTGCTGCGGGGGCGGGGCCGGCCCGCCGGCGCCCCGCGCCGCCGTCGGCGTGCGGTCGCGCGCGGCAGTCCGGGGCATCGGGCCGGAAACCGGCCGCAGCATCGCGCCGGTCCGGGCCGGGCGGTCGGGCGCGGGCGGCGCCTTTCCCTCCGGCCTTTCCACAGCTTAACGCCGGCTTCGTTAACGGTGTTTTGCCGTGCCGCGCGAAAGGCGCGCTCTTCCGCGCCGGCGGCGGCCCGGCGCACCTGCGCGGGGCCTGCAGGGCGGCTCCGGCAGGGATGCGCGCGAGGCTCTGGCGTTTTGTCGGCTGTCGGCGCTATTGTCCCGGCCTTCTGCGGCGGGCGGCCGGCCGGGCACTTCAGGGACGCCGCCGCGATGAGGGGAGCAACAGACGCCGCATGGCCGATACAACCCGTTTTCCGACCGTCGGTGCGACGGCGCGACTCGACCTCGGCGGCGGCCATGTCCACGTTGCCGGCGAGCGCACGCTGATCATGGGGATCATCAACGCGACGCCGGATTCCTTCTCCGACGGCGGCCGCCACGACAGCGCAGAGGCGGCCATCGCCCACGGCCTGCGGCTGGTGGAGGAGGGCGCCGACATTCTGGATATCGGCGGCGAATCGACGCGGCCGGGTTTTACGCCGGTTGCGCCTGCCGACGAGTGGGCGCGCATCGGCCCGGTCATCGGCCGCCTGGCAGGCGCCGTGCCGGTGCCGCTTTCGGTCGACACCTACAAGGCGGAAACTGCCGACCGGGCGCTGCGTGCCGGCGCCACGATCGTCAACGATATCTGGGGCCTGCAGGGCGATGCGGCGATGGCCGGCGTGGTGGCCCGCCACGGTGCGGCGCTGGTTGCGATGCATAACCGCACGGCCGCCGACCCGCAGGTCGACATCCTCGCCGATATCGAGGCTTTTTTTGCCCGCACGCTGGAGATTGCCGCACAGGCCGGTATCGGCCGCGACAGGATCGTGCTTGATCCCGGCATCGGCTTCGGCAAAACGCAGGCGCAGAACGTGGCCGTGCTGGCGGGGCTGAAAGCCTTCCGCCGTTTCGGCCTTCCGCTGCTGGTCGGGGCCTCGCGCAAGTCGATGATCGGGCATCTGACCGGTGCGCCGGCCGGTGCGCGGCTGCCGGGCTCCATCGCAGCCCATGTGCTGGCCGTTGCCGGCGGCGCGGAAATCGTGCGTGTCCATGATGTTGCACCCCATCGGCAGGCCCTTGCCATTGCCGATGCAGCGGTGCGCGGGAGCCGTTGAAGAAAGCCATGGCCGACACCATCACCATCACCAACATGGCGTTCTATGCGCACCACGGCGTCATGGACGAGGAAGCCCGGCTCGGCCAGCGCTTCTTCGCCGACATCACGCTGGAAACCGACCTCGCCCCGGCCGGCCTCGCCGACGATTATGGCAAGGCGGTGTGCTACGAACAGGTCTATCACAAGGTCGAAGAGGTCATGACCGGCCGGCGCGCCTTCCTGATCGAGGCGCTGGCAGAGCGCACGGCGGCGGCGGTGCTGGCCGATTTCCCCGCCGTTCAGGCCGTTACCATCACGGTGCGCAAGCCGAGCGCGCCGATTTCCGGCCACTTCGATCACGTCTCCGTCACCATCACGCGGCGGCGGGGCTGACCCATGTCGGACGCCGGGAGCGTGGACATCGCCGCCATCGGCCTCGGCAGTAACATGGGCGACAAGCGCGCCAACATCGCCGCCGCCATCGCCGCGCTGGAAAAGGTGCCGGGCGTGCGCGTGTTTGCGCGCTCGGGCGATTATCGCACCGCGCCGTGGGGCTTCGAGGATCAGGACTGGTTCGTCAACGCCTGCGTGCTGGTGGCGACATCGCTGACCCCGCGGGCGCTGCTGGAGGCATGCCTTGCCATCGAGCAGAGCCTCGGCCGGCAACGCGACCTGCGCTGGGGGCCGCGCCTGATCGATCTCGACGTGCTGTTCTGCGGCGGGCGGGCGGTGAGCGAGCCGGGGCTGGTGCTGCCCCATCCTCACATTGCCGCCCGCGCCTTCGTGCTGGCGCCGCTGGCGGAGATCGCCCCGGCGGCCGATATCGGCGGCACCACGGTGGCAGCGGCGCTGGAGCGGGTGGGCACCGCGGGCATCGAGCGGCTGGCGCCGTGACGTGAGGCGGACGCGCGCGGCGCGGCCTTTTCAGCTATGCTGCCGCGCGGATGCCCGGCAGCACGCGGCGGGCGGCAACAAACGGGGGAGGGCCGGGCCATGACATTCGTACTGGAGACGGTGCTGGTCACGGTCGATGCGCAGGGGCTTCCGTTCATCGCGCCGTTCGGGCTGCAGGCGGCGGGCAGCGGATGGCTGATGACGCCGTTCCGGCCCTCGCCGGCGCTGGAAAACCTGCGGGCGGTGCCGTTTGCCACCGCCTGCGCGGTGGACGATGTGCGCATCTTCGCCGGCTGCGTGACCGGGCGGCGCGAGTGGCCGACCGTGCCGGCCGATACCATCGCCGGCGCGCGTCTGGCCGCCGCCACCAGCCACATGGAACTGAAGCTGGAGCGCTTCGAGGACGATGCGCTGCGCCCGCGGCTGCACTTCTCGCTGGTCCACGAGGCTGTCCACGGTGTCTGGCGGGGCTACAACCGCGCGCGGGCGGCGGTGATTGAAGGCGCGCTGCTGGTCGCGCGGCTCGATCTCATCGAGCGGGCCCGCGTGGAACGCGAGATGGCGTGGCTGGCCAAGGCGGTGGAAAAGACCGGCGGTGCGGCCGAGCGGGAAGCCTGGAACTGGCTGGCCGGCGCGGTCGAGGACTATTGCCGGCAGGCCCTCAGCGAGGCCCGCTGATGCGGTCTCCCGGCCGGGCGCCAGAACGGGGTGCCAGAATGGGGTGCCAGAACAAGCGGGCAAGAACCCGGGGGCAAGAACCGGGGGCAAGATCCGGGGGCAAGACCGCTACGCAGGGCAGCCGGCCGATCATATGCCTTGAAACGGGCGCAAAGCCCGCTTTATGTTAAAGGAAGGCGGGCCAGCGCTGTCGCGTATCGTCGTTTCGGGGTTCGCCGCTTTCCGGTGGCGGGTCCCGTTTGCATTTCTGAGCGCCCCGGCCGCTGCAACGCAACCCGGCGCCCGCGCGCCGCAGAACGATAACGATCCGCCCCTTGCCGGCCCGATCGCGCCGCCCCGGCGGCGTTGACCGGCAAGGCCCCGGGAGGAGCCCCGTCTTGGAATCGGGCGAAAGGACACGTCCCCTGAATATGGCATTCGAAGCCGAAGACCTGAGCGCCGCCGCGCTGCCGCCCATCGATCCCGCTGCTGCCGCCGCGGCCCGCCCGCGGCCGGAGACGCCGATTGCGGCCGTCCTGCAGAGCCTTGAGGATTCCAAGGCTGAGGACATCGTCCCCATCGATATCATGGGCAAGACGTCGCTGGCCGATTACATGGTGGTCGCCTCCGGCCGTTCGCACCGTCATGTCGGCGCTATCGCGGACCACCTGCTCAAGGACCTGAAGGAAGCCGGTTTCGGCACGCCGCGGGTCGAGGGGCTGCCGCAGTGCGACTGGGTGCTGATCGATGCCGGCGACGTCATCGTGCACGTATTCCGGCCGGAAGTGCGCCTGTTCTACAATCTGGAAAAGATGTGGTCGTCGGATACGCCCGCCGCGCCGGCGCGCGCCAACGGCTGAACGGGGCCTGACTGCCCTTGCGCGTTCTCGTGTGTGCCGTGGGCCGGCTCAAGGCCGGCCCGGAGCGTGACCTCGCAGCCCGCTATCTGGACCGTGCCGCAAAGGCCGGTCCGGCGCTGGGGCTGACGGGGTTCGACGTGGTCGAACTCAGCGAAAGCCGGGCGGCGCGGACCGACGCGCGGCGCGACGAGGAGGCGGCCGCCCTCGGCAGCCACATTCCCGCCGGTGCCGCGCTGGTGGTGCTGGACGAGCGCGGCAGCGCCATGACGAGCGAGGCCTTTGCCGGCCGCGTGGCAAAATTCCGCGATGCCGGCCGCTCTGCGCTGGCGGTGGCCATCGGCGGGCCGGACGGCCACGGCGAGGCGCTGCGTGCCCGCGCCGATCTGGTGCTGGCCTTCGGCCCCATGACATGGCCGCACCAGCTCGTGCGCATCATGGTGGCCGAGCAGCTCTACCGCGCTGTGACGCTGATGTCCGGCCACCCCTATCACCGCGGCGGATGAGCCGCCGGGCAACGCGCGCGCCGCTGCCGCGTCAGATGGCGCGCAGCAGGTCGGCGCGGATGATCGCGCAAATCAGCTCCATCGCAGCCGTCCGGGCGCGCGACCGGGGCGTGGTGTGCTTCATCGCGTCAATGGCCAAGCGCAGGTCTTTCGGGCAGGTCTTTCGGGGCGAAGATCGCGCTCCCGGCCATCCACAGACCGGGCTCAGGCCGATCCTCTTCACCGCACTGCGCCGTTGGGGCCTTCTGAAGGGCACCGGGGAAGCCGGAGCAGGCTCGGTTCTCTCGGGAAAAGTCTTTCGCGAGGCCACCTTTTCGCATTGCCCATGGCGACAAGTCGCGTTCGCTCCCGCCCCGCGCGCCGGTGCCCTTGCCTCCGGCCGTAAGGCCGATACGCGTTATGCGCGCTGCTTCAGTTGAAGCCTGTTTCGGCTGAAGCCCTCGTTGAGAAACGGTTTACCATCGCCGCCTATCGTCGGGGATGATGGCCGGATGCGCCTGCCTGCACGATCAACCGACGAAGCCGCGCGGATGGACAGCCGAGTTTTCCTTGCCAGAGCCCTCCGGGGGCCGGGTGCGGCCGGGCCGCGCGCCGGCGGGCCGCGAAGCCGGGCGCCTGTGGCGCTGCTGGCGGCGGTGTTGTGCGGCCTGCCCGCGGCCGCGTCGGCCACCGAGCCGGCGGCCGGTCCGGCAACCGGCGCCGCACAGCCGGCCGCGCCGGCCCCGGCGGACCCGCTTGAGCAGGCGGTGAACCCGGCGGCGGCGCGCGAGGCGCGGGCGCGCGAGCTGGCCACCCTCAACCAGACCATTCAGCTCAGTGCCGCCCGGCAGGCGGAACTCGCCCGCGAGATCGGCTCGCTCGACAAGGATGCCAGGCGCCTCGACGAGGCGATGCTGAAGGCGGCCGACCGCAGCCGGGCACTGGAAAAGCGCCTTGGCGAAACCGAAGGCCGGATCGCGGAGCTTGAGAAGCGGGCCGATGGCGTGCGCGCCGGTTTCAACGCCCGCCGCGCCACGCTGGCCGAGATTCTGGCGACGCTGGAGCGCATCGGCCGCCACCCGCCGCCGGCCATCGCCGTCGATGCCGGCGACGCCCGCCGCGCGGTGCGCAGCGCCATGCTGCTGTCCGCGGTCATGCCGCAGGTGCGCCTTGAGGCCGACGACCTTGCCGCCGACCTGCAGGACATTGCCCGCATCGAGCGCGATGTGCAGACCGAGCGCCGCAAGCTCAGCGAAGATGCGCGCCGGCTGGCCGACGAGCGGCAGCGGCTGGCGCTGATCGGCGCGGAGAAGCGCGCCGCGCGCGCCGAATCGGCCACCGAACTGGCCGCCGAACAGGCGCGGGCGAAGGAACTGGCCGCCCGTGCCGGCTCGTTGCAGGACCTGATTGCCGGCATGGAGCGCGAGGCGCTCCGCCGCCCGGCTGCACCGGCCGGGGCCGCCGGCGCCCGGCTGGCGCCCGGCGTGGCGTTTGCGGCGCAGAAGGGCCGGCTGCACCTGCCGGTCGTCGGCACCGTCTCCGGCCGCTTCGGGGAGGCCGACAGCTATGGCAGCCCGCGACAGGGCATGGTGGTGGCGGCGGCGCCCGGCGCGCAGGTCATCGCACCCGCCGATGCCTCCGTGGTCTATGCCGGGCCGTTCCGTTCCTACGGCACGATCTTGATCCTGAACGTCGGGGGCGGATATCATCTGCTTCTTGCCGGTCTCGGCAGGGTCGATGTCGATCTCGGGCAGTCTGTGCTGGCCGGCGAACCGGTGGCGGCGGTTGCCGGCAGCGGGGAAGGCGGCGCAAATTTAGCCGTGAAGAACGAAGCGTCCCCAGCAAAACCGCAATCGGCACTCTATATCGAACTCAGGAAAGACGGCGCTCCGGTCGATCCGGCTCCGTGGTGGGCGGCGGACGGCGAGCAAGAGGTACGCGGATGACTGGCAGACTGACCCTGATCGGTGCGGGCATCGTAATCGGCGCAGGCTTGACCATGGTGGCCACCGTGCCGCGCCTGCAGCCGGCGGGCATCGCCTATGCCGCTTCGTCGAATTCGTCGGATGTCTACAAGCAGCTCAACCTGTTTGGTGACGTGTTCGAGCGCATTCGCGCCGACTACGTGGAAGAACCGGACGACGCCAAGCTGGTGGAAAGCGCCATCAAGGCGATGCTGACGTCGCTCGATCCGCATTCCGAATACCTGCCGCCCGATAAGCAGCGCGACATGAACGTCAAGACGTCCGGCGAATTCGGCGGTCTTGGCATTCAGGTCATCATGGAAAACGGGCAGGTCAAGGTCGTCTCGCCCATCGAAGGCACACCGGCGCAGAAGGCGGGCGTGCTTTCCGGCGACATCATCGAGTCGGTCGACGGCAAGTCGCTGGAAGGCGTGACGCTGGACGAGGCGGTGGACAAGCTGCGCGGTCCGGTGAAAACCCCGGTCACCCTCAGCATCAAGCGCGCCAAGCAGGACAAGCCGCTTGAGTTCAAGATCGTGCGCGACCGCATCGTGATTCCCTCCGTGCACTCGCGGGCGGAAGGCGACATCGGCTACATCAAGATCAACGAGTTCACCGAGAACACCGGCGACGGTCTGGAAAAGGCCATTGCCACCATCAACAAGGACATCCCGGCCGACAAGCTGAAGGGCTATGTCATCGACCTGCGCAACAATCCGGGCGGTCTGCTGACCCAGTCGATTGCGGTTGCCGACGATTTCCTCGACAAGGGCGAGATCGTTTCCACCCGCGGCCGCGGTGCGGAGAACACCCAGCGCTTCAACGCCCGCGCCGGCGACCTGACCAACGGCAAGCCGGTGATCGTGCTGATCAACGGCGGCTCGGCCTCGGCGTCCGAAATCGTGGCCGGTGCCCTGCAGGACCATCGCCGCGCCACCATTCTCGGCACCCGCTCGTTCGGCAAGGGCTCGGTGCAGACCATCATTCCGCTCGGCTCCAACGGTGCCATCCGCCTCACCACCGCGCGCTACTACACGCCCTCCGGCCGCTCCATTCAGGCCAAGGGCATCGAGCCCGACATCGAGGTGCTGCAGGATGTGCCGGACGACCTGAAGGACAAGGTGGAAGTGAAGGGCGAGGCCTCCCGCCCCGGCCACCTTTCCGCCGAGGATGGCAAGGAAACGCAGTCGCCGTCGCAGGCCTACGTCCCGGAAGACCCGAAGCAGGACAAGCAGCTCAATACCGCCTTCGACCTGCTGCGCGGCGTTCAGGCCAACAAGAACTTCCCGCCCAACCCGGATGCTCCGGTGCCGAACTGAGGCATCGCGCCGGGCGCCGGCGCGTTCGCCTTTACAAGGGGAAAAGACCGACAGACAGGCCGACGGAACGGGGCGTTCCGCCGGCCTGTTGCTTTTGGGGGTGCGGCTTCCGGTTGCCGGCGGGTGAAT
>NZ_DAISHT010000058.1:0-15098 GCF_036822375.1 Pseudoxanthobacter sp.
TTGCCGCGCTGCTGCTGCCGCGCCAGTTCCATGTGGCGGTGACGGAAAACACCGATCCGGCGGAGCTGAAGCGCGCCTCCTGGCTTTTTCCGTCCTATCTCATCGCCATCAACCTGTTCGTGGCGCCGGTGGCGGCCGCCGGCCTCATCCGCTTCGGCTCCGGGGTCGATGCCGACACCTTCGTGCTGGCGCTGCCGATTGCGGCCGGGGCCGACAGCGTGGCGCTGGTGGCCTTCGCCGGGGCGTTGTCGGCGGCAACGGCCATGGTGATCGTCGAATCGGTCGCGCTGTCGATCATGATTTCCAACGACTTCATCTTTCCGCTCATGCTGAGCCAGCGCGGCGGCATGCGCCGGGTGGCCCGGGCCGCCGCCGGTCTCGCCGACGATCCGGCGCACGGGCACGAGGCGGGGCGGGCGGACGATCTGGGGCGCGCGGATATGGGCCGCCGCCTGCTCATGGTTCGCCGCGCCTCCATCGTCGGCGTGGTGATGCTGGCCTATGTCTATTACCGCTCGGTCGGCGAGGCCTCCGCGCTGGCGCAGATCGGCTTCCTGTCCTTTGCCGCGGTGGCGCAGATCGCCCCGGCCTTTTTCGGCGGCATGATCTGGCGGCGCGGCACGGCGCGCGGCGCCATGGCCGGCATGGTGGCCGGCTTCTGCCTGTGGGCCTACACGCTGCTGCTGCCGAATTTCGTGGCAAGCGGGCTGTTGTCGCCGCGCTTCATCGAGAACGGGCCGTTCGACATCTGGCTGCTGCGGCCGCAGGCGCTGTTCTCGCTGGCCTTCGACCCGTTCATTCACGGCGTCGTGTGGTCGCTGATGGTCAACCTCATCGTCTATATCGCGGTGTCGCTGATGCGGCCGCCGGACGTGAGCGAGCGGTTGCAGGCCTCCACCTTCGTGCCCTCCGATCTCGGCCCCGTGCCGGCGCTGCGGCTGTGGCGCACGGCGGTGACGGTGGACGACCTCAAGGCCACCATCGCCCGCTATCTCGGCGGCGAGCGCACCCGTGCGGCGTTCGAGAGCCACGAGAAGAGCCGCGGCATCCGCCTTGCCCCGCAGGCCGCGGCGGATGCCGAACTGCTGCGCTTTTCCGAACGGCTGCTGGCCAGCGCGGTCGGCGCCGCGTCCTCGCGCCTCGTGCTGTCGCTGCTCATCAAGCAGCGCGATCCCTCCGCCAAGCGCGCAACCAAGCTGCTCGACGATGCCACGGCCGCCATCCGCTACAACCGCGATCTGCTGCAGACCGCGCTGGAGCAGGTGCACGAGGGCATCGGCGTGTTCGACGAGGAATTGCGGCTGACGGTGTGGAACCGGCAGTTCCCGAAGCTGCTGGAGGTGCCGGGCGACCGGGTCGAGGTGGGCATGGAACTGCGCACCATCCTGCGTACCATCGCCGAGCGCGGCGACCTCGACCCGGACGATCCGCGCGGCACCGACGCCGTCATCGAAGCGCGCCTCGCCGACGTGCTGTCCGGCCGCGGCACCACGCTGCAGCGCCGCCTCGCCTCGGTCGGCCGCATCGTGGAAATTCACTCCAGCCCCATGCCCGACGGCGGCGCCGTGCTGCTGATGGCCGACATGACCGACCGCGTGCTGGCCGCCGAGGCGCTGGCGCGCGCCAACGAGACGCTGGAACGGCGCGTGAAGGAACGCACGGCCGAGCTGCAGTTGCTCAACGACGAACTGAAGCGCGCCAAGGCGGTGGCCGACGAGGCCAACCTCGGCAAGACGCGCTTTCTGGCGGCAGCCAGCCACGACATTCTGCAGCCGCTGAACGCGGCCCGGCTCTATGCCTCCACGCTGGTGGAGCGGCTGGGCGCATCGCCCTATGCGCCGCTGGTGGAGAACGTCGAGGCCTCGCTGGAATCGGTGGAAGAGATCATCAGCGCCCTGCTCGATATCTCCCAGCTCGATGCCGGCGCGCTGAAGCCGGAATTCACCACCTTCCGGCTGGAGGACATCTTCGCCACCCTGCGGGTGGAATTCGAGGCGATCGCCCATGCGCGCGGGCTGAAGCTCGTCATCGTGCCGACCGCGCTCTGGGTGCGCTCCGACCGCCGCCTCGTGCGTCGCCTGCTGCAGAATTTCATCTCCAACGCGGTCAAGTACACCGACCGCGGCGGCGTGGTGGTGGGGTGCCGGCGCCACGGCGGCAAGGTGACGGTGGAGGTGGCCGACAGCGGTATCGGCATTCCCGACAGCAAGCTGGAGGAGGTGTTCAAGGAGTTTCTGCGGCTCGATCCCGGCCGCTCGGTCAAGCGCAAGGCGCAGGGGCTGGGGCTGGGGCTTTCCATCGTGGAACGCATCGCCCGCACCCTCGACCTGCCGCTGCGGGTGTGGTCGCGGCCGGGCCACGGCTCGCGTTTCGCGGTGGAATTCACCATTGTCACCGCGCCGGAGGCCAAGGCGGTGGTGATCCCGCCTTCCGCGCCGGTTGCCGCCGTGCGCGGGCTCGATCTCATCTGCATCGACAACGAGCCGCGCATTCTCGATGGCATGGTGGCGCTGCTGACCGGGTGGGGGCATCGCGTGCTGGCGGCGGCCAGCCTTGAGGCCGCCGTTGCCGAAGCCGCGCTCAACGACCTGACGCCGGATGTCGTGCTGGTGGACTTCCATCTCGACGGCACCAACGGCCTCGATGTCATCGCACGGCTGCGCGAGCGCTGGGGGGCGGACCTCGGGGCGGTGCTGGTCACGGCCGACCGCTCGGCCGAACTGCGGGCGCAGGCAACGGCGCTGGGCATCGCCATCGTCAACAAGCCGGTCAAGCCGGCGCCGCTGCGCGCCGTGCTGGCCGCCCGCGGCGGCCCGCGCCCGGCGACGCCGGCTGCCTGACCGGGCCTGCTGCGGCAGGCATGGCTGCGGGGGATATGCCTCTGCCGGGGACAGGCCGCTGCCGGGGATATGGCTGCGGGGGCATGCCTGCCGGATGCATGGCGCCGGGTGCATGGCGCCGGCGGGCATGCTAAAGCGCGCCGGGCCGGCCTTCTCGGGTTTCATTCGTCGGGGATCATCCTGTCATGTCGCCTTCCAAGACGTCGTCCCCTTCCAAGACGTCATCCCCTTCCGGGACGTCTGCGAGCGGGCCGTTTGTGCCGGGTGCCCGCGCGCCGGCCGGCCTGACGCCGCAGGAGGCGGCGGCGGAACATGCCGGGCTTGCCGCCGAAATCCGCCGCAACGATGCGGCCTATTATCAGAAGGATGCGCCGGCGATCTCCGACGCCGACTATGACGCGCTGCGCCGGCGGCTGCTGGCGCTGGAGGCGGCGTGGCCGGACCTGGCGACACCGGACAGCCCGAGCCGGCAGGTCGGCGCCGCACCTTCCGACGGCTTCGGCGAGGTTACGCACCGCGTGCCGATGCTGTCGCTCGACAACGCCTTCGAAGATGCCGACGTGGTGGATTTCGAGGCGCGCATCCGCCGCTTCCTGAAACTGGAGCCGGAAAGCCCGCTCGTCATCACCGCCGAGCCCAAGATCGACGGGCTGTCGCTGTCGCTGCGCTATGTCGGCCGGCAGCTGGAGGTGGCGGCCACCCGCGGCGACGGCACCACGGGCGAGAACGTCACGGCCAACGCCCTGACCATCGCCGATATTCCCCGCACGCTGCCCGACGATGCCCCGGACATCGTGGAGGTGCGTGGCGAGTGCTACATGGCGCACGCCGATTTCGCCGCTCTCAACGCGCGCATGGCGGAAGCGGAAGGCCGCACCTTTGCCAATCCGCGCAATGCGGCGGCCGGCTCGCTGCGCCAGCTCGATGCGAAGGTCACGGCCGGGCGGCCGCTGAAGTTCTTCGCCTATGCGTGGGGCGAGATGAGCGCGGTGCCGGAAGAGACCCAGTTCGACATGGTGCAGCGCTTCGGCGCGTGGGGCTTTCCGGTCAATCCGCTGATGCGGCGCTGCCACGCGGTGCAGGACCTGCTCGCCGTCTATCACCACATCGAGGAGAACCGCGCCGGGCTCGGCTACGACATCGACGGCGTGGTCTACAAGGTCGACCGGCTCGATCTGCAGGCCCGGCTGGGCTTCGTCTCGCGCAGCCCGCGCTGGGCCATTGCCCACAAGTTTCCGGCCGAGCAGGCGATGACCGTGCTCGAGGCGATCGACATTCAGGTCGGCCGCACCGGCGCGCTGACCCCGGTTGCCAAGCTGACGCCGGTGACCGTCGGCGGCGTCGTCGTCTCCAACGCCACGCTGCACAACGAGGACGAGATCGCCCGCAAGGATGTGCGGGTCGGCGATACCGTCGTGGTGCAGCGGGCCGGCGATGTCATTCCGCAGGTCGTGCGCGCGGTTTCCGAGAAGCGGCCGGCCGCGGCCGAGCCGTTCCGCTTTCCGGTGCTGTGTCCGGCCTGCGGCAGCCACGCGGTGCGCGAGGTCAACCCGCGCACCGGCCGCGAGGACGTGGTGCGCCGCTGCATCGGCGGTCTCACCTGCCCGGCGCAGGCGGTGGAGCGGCTGAAGCACTTCGTCTCGCGCCATGCCTTCGATATCGAGGGGCTGGGCGAAAAGCAGATCGAGGCGTTCCATGCCGACGGGCTGATCGGCAGCCCGGCCGATATCTTCACGCTGGCGGCGCGCGATGCAAAGGCGCTGAAGAAGCTGAAGGACCGCGAGGGCTGGGGCGCGACATCGGTGAAGAACCTGTTCGCGGCCATCGAGGCGCGGCGCTCCATTGCGCTGCACCGTTTCATCTTTGCCCTCGGCATTCGTCATGTGGGCGAGACCAATGCCAAGCTTCTGGCGCAGTCCTATGGCACATGGGAGGCCTTCGCGGCCGCCATGGAGGCGGCTGCCGACGAAACCGGGCCGGCGTGGGCGGAACTCAATGCCATCGACGGGATCGGCGCGGTGGTGGCGGGCGCGGTGGTGGCCTTCTTTGCCGAGGACCATAACCGTGCGGTGCTGGCGGCGCTGCTGGCGGAAGTGAGGCCGGAGCCGGCCGAACCGAAGGCAGCCGGCGATTCGCCCGTTGCCGGCAAGACCGTTGTCTTCACCGGCACGCTGGAGAAGATGACGCGCGACGAGGCCAAGGCGCGGGCCGAGGCGATGGGCGCCAAAGTGGCCGGGTCGGTGTCGTCGAAGACCGATCTGGTGGTGGCGGGCCCCGGCGCAGGCTCGAAGCTGAAGAAGGCGAGCGATCTCGGCATCGAGGTCATCGACGAGGATGCGTGGATTGCCATGGCCACGGCCGCACAGGGCTGAGGGCCCGGCACGGGCCGCGCCGGCACAGGCCGGGCGAGCGGGAGACAGGCGGATGGATGGCGGTGCGGGTGAAAATGCGGCGCGCGGCATGCGGCGGCCGGCGGGGGCACGGCGCGCGGCACTGATGCTGGTGCTGGCACTGGCCGGCGGGCCGGCACTGGCGGCGGGCACCACGTCGCCCGGCAGTCCGGACCTGCGCGACACCATGAGCCCGGCGCTGCCGACCGGCGCGCCCATCACCGCACCGGCCCCGCAGGGCGAGCCGCAGCAGCCCGCGCAGTCGCTGCGGCCGCCGCCGACGCCGGCGCCGCTGATGGTGATCGGCGATCTCTACCGGCTCTATTTCGACGACGAGGACACCGGCACCGTCTCTTCCGCCTTCGACAAGGACGAGCGGACCCATTTCTTCACGCCGCGCATCGTGCGGCTGATCGATGCGCTGGACAACAACCACGGCGGAGCGGTCGGCCGGCTGGGGTTCGATCCCGTGCTGGACGGCACCAGTTCCGACCTCACCGATTTTGCGATTTCCGATCCGGTGCTGATCGATGGCACGGCGCTGGTCTCGGTCACCTTCACGGTGGGCGGCGAGGGGCGGGAGCTGATCTACAGCCTCGTGCAGCAGAACGGCGAATGGCACATCGACGACATCGAGCGCATCTCCGACGTGGCGCCGTGGACGCTTTCCACGCTGCTGGAGGCGGATGGCTGAGGCCGGCGGGGAGCGCCGGGCGGTCCTGTTCACCTTAATGCGGGAATTTTGCGGCGGCGGGATTGAACGGCGCCGGCCGGCGGTGTCGAATGCGGCGTTGCCTCTGCGGCCCGAGGGCATGATGATCCGTCCGTTCCGTCGAATTTGCGTTGCCGTTTCCGGCGCGGCGCTCGCCGCCGGCCTGTGGCTTGCCGGCCCGGCGCCCGTTTTCGCCGCGGGCGCCCCTGCGCCGGCCGGCAACGCCGCCGGCAGTCCGGGCGCCGATAGCAGGGCGGCGGCCGGCAAGGCTGCGAATCTGCCCACCGCGCAGGACATCGCCTATGCCTTCAGCGAGGCCGAGATCATCGACGGCTTCATGCGCACCGTGTTCGGCAGCGAAGGGCCCAAGG
This sequence comes from Pseudoxanthobacter sp., assembly GCF_036822375.1. Classification (NCBI taxonomy): domain Bacteria; kingdom Pseudomonadati; phylum Pseudomonadota; class Alphaproteobacteria; order Hyphomicrobiales; family Segnochrobactraceae; genus Pseudoxanthobacter; species Pseudoxanthobacter sp. Next base: position 6,314 of record NZ_DAISHT010000058.1, read on the forward strand.
CGGTGCCGCGGGCCAGAGCCCGGGTGCACAAGTTCGCCGGCCCGGTGCGGGTGTGGATCGAGAGCCATTCGCGCTTCGACGACCGCCGCGCCTCGATCCGCGCGTTCATCCGCAAGCTCGACCGGATCATTCCCAATCTCGACATCGCCCTCACGAAGAAGCGCGATGCCGCCAACATGACGATTTACCTGGTCGATCGCGGCCAGTATCGCGCCATGGTGAAGGAGCGGGTGACCGACAAGGCCCGCGCCACGTTCATGGAAGAGAACGACTGTTCGGCCGTGGTGAATACCAATCCCGACAGCTCGCTGAAGAGCGCGCTGGTGTTCATCGTTGTCAACGAGGGCTACAAGTCCTTCCGCCACTGCATGGTGGAAGAGATCACGCAGAGCCTCGGTCCGGTCAACGACGACGCGTCGCTGTCCTATTCGATCTACAACGATTATTCCGAGGTGCAGGGCTTCGGCGTCTTCGACTGGTTCATTCTGGCGACAGTCTACAACAGGCACGTCAAGGCCGGCATGACCGCAGCCGAGGTGCTGCCGGTGCTGCCGCGTGCCGTGGCGGAATCGCGCAAGGCCATGATCCGGCTGGTCAACGCCGGGGCCATTCCGCGCGGCGGCGTCGATCAGCCGGCTCAGTAAAGGCATTTTGCCGGCTTATGACCGGTTGCGCCCGGCCGGCGAAGGCCGGGCACCGGGAAGCGTTCGGGCGCAGGAACCGTCCCGGTCGCGGCTCACGCCCAGCCGCTGTCGTCGCCGCCATCGAAATCGCTGCCAGTGTCCTGACCCGGGTCGAAGCCGGCGTCCTGATAGCCGCTGTCCTGCTGGCTGTCGTCCGGTCCGGCGTTGCCGCCCCAGTCGGCCGGGGTGGCATCCTGCCCGGCATCGCCCTCCTGCCCGGCATCGCCCTGCGCATCGCCGCCGGCCGCGCTGCCCCAGGGCGAGGCGGCCGCGGGTTCTTCCACAACGGTTTCGTTCACGGTCTCGTTGTTGACGACCTCGGCCGGCCGTTCGCCGGAGCCGCCGGAGAACATCGAGCGGGCGGCATCGGCCAGCAGCGCACCGCCGGCGACGCCGAGCGCAATCTGCCCGGCGCTGGCCAGAAAACCGCCCATGGCGCTGCCGCCGCCGAAGCTGCTGCGGCCGAACGACGGCACGCTGGTGGCGGCGGCCGGGCGTGCATCCCACGCCGCCGGCTGGGCGGGCGGAACGGCCGCGGGCACGGCCGGCGTGCCGAAGCCCGCCGGCGCTCCCATCGGCGCCCCCACTGGCGCTCCTGCGGCGGGCCGGCCGGCCGGCATGGCGTCGCGGGCCTGCGGCAGGCTGCCGGCCGGCCGGGGCGCGTTTGTCCACGGGGCAAAGCTGCCGGCCGCGCTTTCGGCGGCGGGCGCGTCTGCGGCCGCGCGGGCGGCGGCGAGGTCGCGCTCAAGGCCGGCGATGCGGTCCGAGGCGGCTTTCAGCGCGTGGTCCTGCACCACGATGGTCTGTGCCATGGCATAGGATGCCCCCGGAGTGGCGGCCATGCGTTCGGCAATGAAGCGTTCGGCCTGCGGATCGCGGCTGCCGGAGAGGCCGGCGAGACGGTCGAACAGATCGGAAATGAGCTGCTGTTCCTGCGGCGTCATGTCGTTCTCCTGACGCGGTTTTCGGGCGCGGGTCTGCGGGCGCATTTTCCGGCGCGGACGGCGCGTCGTGCCTGCACCTGCCGCACACCATAGGCCGCAATCATGGCAGCAGAAGCCTGAGAGCGCGGAAATTCGGCTCAGGCCGGTGCTTTTCCGCCTGCGAGCAGCGCGGGCAGCGGCAGCGCATTGAGCGCGGCCGCCCACAGCTCCGCCGCGCGGGCGGCATGCAGGTGGTGGTTGAGCGGGTTCTTGCGGCGATAGAAATCCTTCACGACGCCGGTTGCGGGGTCCAGCACCTGATCGGCGATGCACACGAACGGCAGGCCGCGCGCCGCCGCGCCCTGCCGCAGGCGGGCGTTGTAGGCCAGCGTCAGTTGCGTGCGTGCCACCAGCGTGGTCTGCACCTCGCGCCGCAGATGGGCGACCTCGCCCCAGTCCTGACCGTCGCGGATGGTGGGCACCGTCGCCCCGGTGATGACGACACCCGGATAGCCCGCCGCCAGCAGCCGGTCGGCGAAGGCGAAATAGCGCTCGATGGATTTTTCCATCTGATCGGCCACCGGCAGGTGGTGCTTTTCGGCGCGGTACCAGATGACGAAGCCGCAATCGACCTCGCCAAGCTGCATCACCGGCAGGCTGCCGGGGCGGGGCGGCAGCAGGCCGGCCTCGAAGCGCTCCAGCGCGCCGGTCACGCTCTGGCGGTTGGCAAGGCCCATGGCGGTGGCGCCGCGCACCTCCAGAAGGCCCGTGTCCGGCGGCAGCAGACCCAGTTCCACCGCCTTGCGGAACGGGGCGATGTGACTGTCGCCAAAAACAAGCCAGCGCGCCATCGCGGAACCCCTTGTGCCGCCGGCCGGTCGCAGAATGCCCTGCGGCCGGGCCGGCGTTGCGTCCGCGGGGCTCATGCGGGCTTAACACAGCCGGCCGGGCGGCGCACCCGGTGCCGGCGCCGCTTGCCAGACGCGGCCGCCGCTTGCCAGACGCGGCCGCCGCTTGCCAGACGCGGCCGCCGCTTGCCAAACGCCGCCGCCGCTTGCCAAACGCCGCCGCCGGCCTACCTTTGTTCTTATGAGCGAACGTCTTTCTCCCGCGGTGATGCCGGCAACGGCGGCCGGCCTGCTGGTGCCCGGCCCGGCGGGCATCGCCGTGCCGCTGGCCGGTGCGGTGATTGATCCCGTGCGCCGGGTGGCAACCGCCCTCATCACCCACGCTCATTCCGACCACGCCCGCGCCGGTCACGGCACTGTGATTGCAACCGCCGAGACGCTGGCGCTGATGGAAGCCCGCCTCGGCGCCCGTTTTGCCGGGGCGCGGCAGGCGGTGCGCTGCGGCGAACCGTTCCGGCTCGGCGACGCGGTCGTCACGTTCTTTCCCGCCGGCCATGTGCTGGGCTCGGCCCAGATCCTGATCGAGGCCGGCGGCTTTCGCGCGGTTGTTTCCGGCGATTACAAGCGGCAGGCCGATCCGACCTGCGCGCCCTTCCGGCCGGTTGCCTGCGACCTGTTCGTGACCGAGGCGACCTTTGCCCTGCCGGTGTTCCGCCACCCGCCGGTCGCCGGCGAGATTGCACGGCTGCTGCAGTCGCGGGCGCGGTTTCCCGGCCGGGCCCATGTCGTTGCGGCCTACGCGCTGGGCAAGACCCAGCGGGTGATTGCCGAGCTGCGCGCGGCCGGTTACGGCCGGCCGGTTTTTCTGCATCCGGCGATGATGGCGATGTGCGCCGTCTACCGTGCGGCGGGGGTCGATCTCGGCCCGCTTGCCGAACGGCGGGGCGACGACGGCGCAGACCTTGCCGGCGAGATCGTCATCGCCCCGCCATCCGGCCTGTCGCCGCAATGGGCGCAGGGCCTTGCCGATCCGCTGGTGGCGGTGGCGAGCGGCTGGGTGCGGGCCCTCTCCCATGCCCGCCAGCGCGGTGCGGAACTGCCGCTCGTCATCTCCGACCATGCCGGCTGGGACGAACTGACCGCCACCATCGCCGAGACCGGCGCGCGCGCGGTGTGGGTCACCCACGGTGCGCCCGAGGCGCTGGTGCACTGGTGCACGGCGCGGGGCATCGCCGCGTGTGCGCTGCCGGCCGGCCCTGCGCGCGCGCCGGATGCCGACGGGCCCGCCGCGGATCGGGATGCGGCATGATCGCCTTTTCCCGTCTGGCCGAAGCCCTGCTGTTCGAGCCCGCGGCCGCGGCCCGCGAAGTGCATCTGGCGGCCTATCTCGCCGCCGTGCCGGTGGCGGACGGCGCGGCTGCGCTCGGCCTTCTCACCGGCCGGCCGGGTTTCGCGCCGGTGCGGCCGGCGGCGGTGAAGGCGCTGGCCGGGCAACTCGATCCGGTGCTGTTCGCGCTGTCGCGCCGCTTCGTCGGCGACAGTGCCGAGACCGTTGCGCTGATGTGGCCGGCCGGCGACGAGGCCGCGGCGGAGGGCGCTCTGCGTCTTGGCGAGGCGGTCGGCCGCCTTGCCGCGCTGCGGGCGGGCGAGGCAGCGGACGGGCTGGCCGCCCTTATGGCCGGTCTCGATGCCGGTGCGCGGCGCACGCTGCTGCTGATGGCCACCGGCCGGCTGAAAGTGTCGGTGACCACGGGTGCCGTCGCCGGCGCGCTGGCGCGGCTCGGCCATTGCCGGGCGGAGACGCTGCTGCCGCTGCTGACGGGTTCGCAGCCGCCCTTTGCCGCCACGCTCGCCTTTGCCCGCGGCGAAGGCGAGCGACCGGCGGCCGGCGGTGCCGTTCTGCCGCCGCCGGTGGCACTCGATGCCGGCACCTTCGACTGGCGGCAGGCCGCGGCGGGCTGGCTGTGGGACGGGCTGACGGTGCTGCTGCGGCTTTCGCCGTCGGGCTGCACCCTGACCGGGCCGCAGGGCGAGGATCTCACGGCCGCCTTTCCCGAATGCGCCGGGCTGGCGGCGGCGGCGCCTTCCGGCGGGGCGGCGCTGATCGTGGCCGATCTGACGGCCGGGCGCGACGGGCGGGCCGAGCCCGGCCTGTGGCGCAGCCGTCTGGAGCGGCGCGGCAGCACGGCGGCCGGCCGGCGGGCGGCCCCGATGCTGCTGCGCGCGTTCGATATGCTGGCGGCGGATGGCACGGACCTGCGTGCCATGCCGCTGGCGGTGCGCCGCAGCGCGCTGGAGCGGCTGGCGGCGGCGGCGGACAGTCCGCACCTTGCTGTGGCGCCGGTGCTGGCGGCGGCCGGCGGCCGCGACGGGTTTGCCGCCCTCCGGGCCGGTCTGCCGGCGGCGGGCGAGGCGGTGGGGCATGAGGCGGCAGCCATTGCCGGCCTGCGGCTGACCCGGCCCGCCGATGGCTGGCAGGACGGGCAGCAGCCCTGGCGGCTGTGGCCGCGCGAGCCGTCGCGCTGCCTTGCGGTGCTGATGTATGGCGAGCGCGGCCCGGGTCGCGGGGAGGCCGGGTTCCGGCAGATCACCGTCGGGGTGTGGCGCGGGGCGGAACTCGTGCCGGTGGGGCAGATCGGTGCCGCCGCGCTGGCTGCCGCCGCGCCGGACGCGCTGGAGGCCATCGCCGCCTTCGTGCGGACGGGCACCACCGGACGGTTCGGCCCGGTGCGGGAGGTGGTGCACACGGCCGCGGAGGGGCTGGTGCTGCGCATCGGCTTTGCCGCGCTCGACCCCGCGCCGCGGCGCAAGGCGGGCTTCGTGCTGCGCGGGGCGGTGCTGGACGGGGTGGAGCCCGGCTGCCCGCCGCCGGAAGCCGCGCGGCTGGAAGATCTTGCCGGCTGAGAAGATCTTGCCGGCTGAGAAGACCTCGCCGGCTGAGAAGGGCGGCCTCCCGTTCAGCGGCCGCCATGCTTATTTAACCGCCCGGGTGCAGAAACGGCCCATGGCCGGTGTGCGGCCGGGCGCGACAGCAGAAGGGCTTGGGGTGATGGCAGAAAATCCGGTTTCGCGCTTTCTGGGCGGCTCCCCGCTTCGCGTCGCGCTGCAGCTTCTGTTTCTGTGTCTCGTCGTCGGCGTGATCCTGTCCGCCCTCAACATCAACCCGTGGGACCTCTACCACGGGCTGCGGGGCTTCGTGCGCAACATCTTCAGCATGGGTTTCGGCGCGGTGGAGCGTTTCGGCAGCTACATCGTGCTCGGGGCGGTGGTGGTGCTGCCGGTGTGGCTGGTGCTGCGCATTCTGAACGCCACCCGCCGCTGAGGCCGGGCGCCGAGGCCCGTTGGGGGCCTGATTGCGCGGCTCTGATCGCGCCGTCCATGAGTTGTGCGGCCCTGATTGCGCGGGCCTTGCCGGCCGGTTGATCTGCCGCAAGGCCGGGCGCGGTTGTGTGGCCAGAATGGAGGGCGTGGCGGACGACGGATGCCGTGCGGGCGGTTCGCGCGCCGGCCGCCCGACGGCGTTTCCAGACCCGGTCATTCCGGCCCTTCCGAAAGAGCACCGACCCTCGATAATTATCGGCCCAGCCCAAGCGGGAAAACGACGATGTCCGAGAGCGAACGGCAAGACGATGCCACACTGCGCGACGAGTCCTTCATGTCGGCGGAGGACCTGCGCGCCTACATGCAGGAAATGCGGCGCGCCAGGAGCGAGGCGAGCCTCTCGGCGGCGGAGATCGCGCGCGCCAAGCTCATCAAGAAGCTGTCGCAGCCGGTGGACGTGACGCCGGAATTCGTCAGCGATGTGAAGAAGAACCTGCTCTCGCAGATGCGCATCGCCGCCGAACGCGGCGAGACGGACGTTCTCGTCATGCGCTTTCCCAACGAGCTGTGTACCGACCGCGGCCGCGCGCTGAACAACGGCGAGGCCGACTGGCCGGCAACCCTGACCGGCCGGCCGAAGCAGGCCTACGCGCTGTGGACCGAGCACCTGAAGTCGGCCGGCTACGAACTCAAGGCCCAGATCATCGACTGGCCCGGCGGCATGCCGGGCGACATCGGCTTCTATCTGAGCTGGGAAGCGGCCGAGGAACACTGAGCAACACGGCGGGCAATCCGGAAAAATCCGGCCGGCCGGCCCGCCGCAGGGCGGGCCGGACCGCGACCGGCAGGGGGGAGATCGGCGATGTCTGAGGCCGAACCGCTGAAGCGCAAGGACTACGAGGGCAGGCTGAAGGATCTGCACGCCGAACTCGTGCGCCTGCAGCTGTGGGTGAAACACACGGGTGCCAAGGTCTGCATCGTGTTCGAAGGCCGCGACGGCGCCGGCAAGGGCGGCGTCATCAAGGCCATTCTGGAGCGCGTCAGCCCGCGTGTTTTCCGGGTCATTGCCCTGCCGCCGCCGACGGAGCGCGAGAAATCGCAGATGTTCGTGCAGCGCTACCTGCCGCATCTGCCGGCCGCCGGCGAGGTCGTCATCTTCGACCGCTCCTGGTACAACCGCGCCGGTGTGGAGCGCGTGATGGGCTTCTGCACCGAGGAGCAGGCGAAGACATTCCTCTCCAGCGTCGCCTATGTGGAAAAGGCGATCATCGAATCCGGCGTGATCCTGCTGAAATACTGGCTGGAGGTTTCGCCCGAAGAGCAGACCCGGCGCATGGAAGGGCGCATCGACGATCCGCGCAAGGTCTGGAAACTGTCGCCGATGGACATCGAATCCTATACGCGGTGGGATGAGTATTCCCGCGCCCGCGACGAGATGTTTGCGGCGAGCGACACCGCCTGGGCGCCGTGGTATGTGGCGCGCTCCGACGACAAGAAGCGCGCGCGGCTCAACATCATCGCGCACCTGCTGTCGAAGATCCCTTACGAGGATGTGCGGCGCGAGAAGGTGAAGCTGCCGAAGCGCGACAATATCGGCCGCTATCAGGAGCGCGACTTCACCCGCAACGGGGTGCCGGAGGTCTACTGACCCGGCCGGTGCTGCGCGGGCTCAGCCGGACGGGTCGCGGCCGCCTCTCAGAGCCGCAGGTCGCTGTCCCCGCGCGGGAACGCGCTCTTCAGGTCGAAGAACACATGGCCGGGGCGGCCGAAGGCGCGCAGCGCCGCCGGCCCGGCCGCGCGGTAGCTGTCATGGGCCACCGCCAGCACGATGGCGTCGTAGCTGCCCGCTTCCGGCTCCGGCACCAGCGACAGGCCATATTCGTGCCGCGCCGCTTCCGCTTCCGCCATCGGGTCGTGCACGTCGACGGTAACGCCATAATCGGTCAGCTCGCGCACCACGTCCACGACCCGGGTGTTGCGCAGGTCGGGGCAGTTTTCCTTGAACGTCAGCCCCAGCACCAGCACCCGCGCGCCCTGCACGTGGATGCGCCGCTTCAGCATCGCCTTGACCAGCTGGTCGGCCACATAGGTGCCCATGCTGTCGTTGATGCGCCGGCCGGCCAGAATGACCTCGGGATGATAGCCGAGCGATTCGGCCTTGTGGGTCAGGTAGTAGGGATCGACGCCGATGCAGTGGCCGCCGACCAGCCCGGGGCGGAACGGCATGAAGTTCCACTTCGTTCCGGCGGCCTGCAGCACGGCTTCGGTATCGAGCCCCATGCGGCGGAAGATGATGGCGAGTTCGTTGACGAGCGCGATGTTGAGATCGCGCTGGGTGTTCTCGATCACCTTGGCCGCCTCCGCCACGCGAATGCTCTCGGCGCGGTAGGTGCCGGCGGTGATGATGCTGGCGTAAAGCGCATCGACCGCCTCGGCTGCCTGCGGTGTGGAACCGGCCGTGACCTTGCGGATCGTCGGCAGCCGGTGGGCCTTGTCGCCGGGGTTGATGCGTTCGGGGCTGTAGCCGCAGAAGAAATCGACGTTGAAGCGCAGTCCCGATTCGCGTTCCAGCACGGGAACGCAGTCTTCCTCGGTGGCGCCGGGATAGACGGTGGATTCGTAGATGACCAGATCGCCCGGCCGCAGCGCGCGGCCGACGATCTGCGAGGCGCCGAGGAGGGCGCCGAGGTCCGGCCGCCGGTGCCGGTCGATCGGGGTGGGAACGGTGACGATATAGATCGAGGCCGCGGCCAGATCGGCCGGGTCGCTGGTGAAGCTGAGGAAGTCTGCCGCGGCGAGCGCCTCCGGCTCCACCTCGCGGGTGCTGTCGCGGCCGGCGCGCAGTTCCGCGATGCGGGCGGCCTTGATGTCGAAGCCGATGACCGGCCGGATGCGGCCGAACTCCACGGCAAGCGGCAGGCCGACATAGCCGAGACCGATGACGGCGATCGTTTCAGCGGAATTGCAGGGCACGGACTGGCTAGGCATGGGCTGGCGAGGCATGGACTGG
>NZ_DAISHT010000058.1:15198-18793 GCF_036822375.1 Pseudoxanthobacter sp.
TCGGCAGGGCGGCAAGTCGGCAGCGGCACGTCGACAAGTCGGCAGCGCAGGCGGGAGAGAGCGGTGATGGCAGCGATTTTCGGCCGGCGGAGCGCCGGGGTGTCCGGCGCAGGGAGGGACGCGAAGCGGCGGGCGCGGGGGCGCGCCGCGGGCCTGCTGCTGGCCGGCGGGCTGGCCGCGGCGGCCGGGATGCCGGCCGGCGCCGTCACCCTCACGGATGGCAGCGGCCGCACCGTGACGGTTGCCGATACCGGCCGCATCGTGGCGGTTGGCGGCACGGTCACCGAAATCCTGTGGGATCTGGGCCTTGGCGACCGCATTGTGGCCGTCGACAGCACCAGCCTTTATCCGCCCGAGGCGCTGAAGACCAAGGCCGATATCGGTTATATGCGCCAGCTCTCGCCGGAAGGCGTGCTGGCCGAGCGGCCGAGCGTGATCATCGCCGACGGCGATTCCGGTCCGCCGCCGGCCATCGACGTGCTGGCGGCTTCCACCGTGCCGCTGGTGCTGATCGAGGCCGCCAAGACGCCGCAGGCCATTCCGGCGCGTGTGCGCCTGATCGCCGAGGCGGTGGGTCAGCAGGACCGGGGCGAGGGGCTGGTGAGGGAAATCGAGGCCGGCTTTGCCCGTCTCGATGCTGCGCGCGCCCGTGTGAAGCGTCCGGCGCGCGCGCTGTTCGTGCTTTCCATGCGCAACGGGCAGCCGATGGTCGCCGGCAGCGGCACGGCGGCCGACGGGGCCCTGAAGCTCGCCGGGCTTGAGAACGTCGCCGCCGGCATCGAGGGCTACAAGCCCATGACGGAAGAAGCCATCGTCGGCGCGGCGCCGGAGGTGATCGTGATGATGAATCACGGCCCGGACGGGCTTTCCGCCGACGAGGTGTTCGCCATGCCCGCCTTCCGGCTGGTGCCGGCGGCAAAGGACCGGCGCTTCGTCAAGGTCGACGGGCTGGCGCTGCTGGGCTTCGGCCCGCGCACGGCGGCGGCGGCGCTGGAGCTGTGCGGCGCCGTCGATCCCGCCTGCACGGCGGCGGCACCGTGACGGGCGCGGCATCTTCCGCGGCGCTGCCGCGGCCCGGCGCGGCGGCCCGCCGGCGCGGCGACCGCACGCTGCGCGCGCGCATCGGGCTCTGCGCCGGCTTCGTGCTGATGGCCGCGGCCATGGTGCTGTCCGTCGCCGTCGGGCCGACGGGCATCAGCCTCGATGCGTTGCCGCGGGTGCTGGCCTCTTTTGCCGCGGCCGATCCGCTGCCGGCGGACCTCGCCCGCGAGCGGCTGGTGCTGATGGATATCCGCCTGCCGCGCACCGTTCTGGGGCTGCTGGTGGGCGGCGCGCTGGCGGTGACCGGCGCGATGATGCAGGGCCTGTTCCGCAATCCGCTGGCCGATCCGGGCCTTGTCGGCGCCTCCTCGGGCGCCGGCCTTGCCGCCGTGGCGATGATTGCGCTTGGCGGCGGCCTGCTGGCCCCGGTCGTGGCCGCCCTCGGAACCGAGGCGGTGCCGGTCGCCGCCGTGACCGGCGCCTTCGGCTCGACCTGGCTGCTTTATGCGCTGTCGACGCGCGGGCAGCAGACGTCGGTTGCCACCCTGCTGCTGGCAGGCGTCGCCATCGGCGCCTTTGCCGGCGCGCTGTCGGGGCTGATCGTGTTTCGGGCCGACGACCGGGCGCTGCGCGACATCACCTTCTGGACCATGGGCAGCCTCGGCGGCGCCAACTGGCCGAAGATCGCGGCTGCCCTGCCGTTCTTCCTCGTGGCGGCCGTTGCCGCGCCGCTGGTGGCCCGCCCGCTCAACGCCCTGCTGCTGGGCGAGGCGGAGGCCGTGCATCTGGGCGTTGCCATCGAGCGGGCGAAGAAGATCGCCATCGTGGCGGCCGCCTGCGCGGTCGGCGCGTCGGTGGCGCTGTCCGGGGTGATCGGCTTCGTGGGCATCGTGGTGCCGCATGTGGTGCGGCTCGTCACCGGGCCGGACCATCGCTTCGTGCTGCCGGGGTCGGCGTTCGTGGGCGCGGCGCTGCTGCTGGCAGCCGATGCCGTGGCGCGCGTCGTGGCCGCACCGGCGGAACTGCCCATCGGCATCGTCACCGCGGCCATCGGCGCGCCGTTCTTCCTGTGGCTGCTGCTGCGCCGGCGCGGAGGGCTCTGAGGCTCATGACAGCGACCATGACCGTGCCCCGCATCGCCCCGGCCGCGCCCCGGCCCGCCGCCGCCATGGCCGAGACCCGCGCCGTGACCTTTGCGCGCGGCAGCCGCACCGTGCTCGACGCCGTGGATTTCGCCGCTTTTCCGGGCACGTTCACAGCCATCGTCGGCCCCAACGGGGCCGGCAAGTCCACCCTTCTGAAGCTGATGGCCGGCGAGCACCGGCCGGGCGCGGGCACAGTGCTGATCGACGGCGTGCCGCTGGCCGTTCTGGGCGCGCGGCGCGCCGCCATGCGCCGGGCCGTGCTGCCGCAGGCAACCAGTTTGTCCTTTCCCTTCAACGTGCGCGAAATCGCGGCGCTCGGCATCACCGTGCCGGGCTTCGTAATGGCCCGCGGCGAGGTTGACGATATCATCGACGCTGCGCTGGAGCGGGTCGACCTGACCGACAAGGCCGACCGGCTCTATGACGCCCTTTCCGGGGGCGAGCGCCAGCGCGCCCAGCTTGCCCGCGTGCTGTGCCAGTCGTGGGCGGGCGAGCGGCAGAACGGCCCCGGCCTGCTGATGCTCGACGAACCGACGGCGGCGCAGGATCTGGCCCACCAGCTGCGCGTGCTCGATGCCGCCCGCGATCATGCGCGCGGCGGCGGTGCGGCCATCGTGGTGCTGCACGATCTCAATCTTGCCGCGCGCTATGCCGATCGCATGGTGGTGATCGCCGCCGGCCGCAAGGCGGCCGAAGGCCCGCCGTCGGAGGTGCTGACGCTGGAGCTGCTGCGCACCGTCTTTGCGGTGCACCTGCCGCCTTCCACTGTGCCGCCCGATGGCTGCCCCTTCATCCTGCCGCAGATCGCCGAGCGGCTGTGAGCGCAGGATGCGCGTTCAGGGAACAGCCCGGCGCGGTCAGGCGGCTTCCTCCGTGGCGCTGTCGTGAGCGGCGCGGGCGGCTTCCACGTCGGCGAAATGGGATTCCGCCCAGCGCACCAGCCCCAGCAGCGGTTGCAGCAGCGAGTGGCCGAGCGGCGTGAGGCTGTATTCCACGCCCGGCGGCTGGGTGGGAAATACCCGCCGGCTGACGAGACCGTCGCGGGCCAGTTCGCGCAGCGTCTGGGTCAGCATGCGCTGCGAAATATCGACGATGGCGCGGCGCAGCTCGCCGAAGCGGTGAGGGCGCTCGGCCAGCGTCAGCAGAACCAGCGTCGTCCACTTGTCGCCCACCCGGTCCAGCACGCCGCGCACCGGGCACAGGCTGAGGTCGGGATAACGCTGCCGCCAGTCGGCACAACGCGCGGGCACCGGCGCGTCTTCGTCCGCGCCATCCTGCCGGATCGTCATCGTCTTCATTCCTCCTGCCATCCGTCTCTGCCGTCTGTCCGTGCCGGCCGCCCGGCTTTTTTTCCGGCCGCTGGCGCGGGTCGTTCTTTGCCCGAAACCGGGCCGTGGCGTGCGGCGCAT
>NZ_DAISHT010000059.1:0-18716 GCF_036822375.1 Pseudoxanthobacter sp.
TTTCGGCAGCACGCGCGGAAGGTTCTCCGTCAGGCCGCCGCCGGTGATATGGGCGAGCGCCTTGACGGGAAGCCTATCGCGCAGAACCGTCAGCAGCGACCGGACGTAGATGCGCGTCGGCGTCAGCAGCGACTGGCCGAGTGTCTGGCCCGCGGCAAAGGGCGAGGGGGCGGAAAGCGCCAGTCCCTCGGCCTCCACGATGCGGCGCACCAGCGAAAAGCCGTTGGAGTGCACGCCGGAGGAGGCGAGCGCGATCAGCACGTCGCCTTCGCCCACATCCGCCTTCGGCAGCAGATTGTCACGCTCCACCGCGCCGACCGAGAAGCCGGCCAGATCGTAGTCGCCATCGGCATAATGGCCCGGCATCTCCGCCGTCTCGCCGCCGATGAGCGCGGCGCCGGCCTGCCGGCAGCCTTCCACGATGCCATCCACGACCTGCGTCGCCACGCCCACATCGAGGCGGCCGGAGGCGAAATAGTCGAGGAAGAACAGCGGCTCGGCGCCCTGCACGATCAGATCGTTGACGCACATGGCGACGAGATCGATGCCCACGGTGCCATGCTGGCCGGCATCGATGGCAACCCGCAGCTTGGTGCCCACGCCGTCGGTGGCGGCCACGAGCAGGGGATCGCTGTAGCCCGCGGCCTTCGGATCGAAGATGCCGCCGAAACCGCCGATGGCGGCGTCCGCCCCGGCGCGCGCGGTGCGCTTCAGCAGCGGGCCGATGGCCTTGACGAGGGCATCGCCGGCGTCGATATCGACGCCCGCGCCGGCATAGGTGAAGGGTTTCGTCGGCTGACCGCCGCCCGGCTGCGATTGGCTCATGTCGCTCGGTCCGTCTTTCGTCAGGTGCGGCCGCCGGGGCGCGCAGGCCGCGGCACCGTGCCCTTTTTTCTAAGCGGTGTATGGAGCGCGGGGGCGGAGAAGGCAAGAGCGCGCAAGCGCATCTGCCCTGCAAGGCCCGGCGCGCAAGCGCATCTGCCCTGCACGGATCCGCGCGCAGGCGCATCGGCCCGGCATGGCAGCGCCGGGCCCGCGCGGGCGCCGGTCTCTGTGTCTTCCCTCTTTATGTCGTCCGGCTGTGCGTCCGTTTTGCTCCCCTCTTGCGCAGGCCCGCCGAAAGCCGCCATTTATCGCGGCAAACAACCGTCGCAGCGCCGGGCAGGGCGCGGCGGCCGGAACAACAGACGAGTCGACGCGCCGTGCATCTCGTTCCCAACCTCATCACCATTGCACGCCTGATCGCGGTGCCGATCGTGATCTGGGCGATCGCAACGCACGATTATGACACCGCGTTCTGGGTCTTCGTCGCCGCCGGCATTTCCGATGCCGTGGATGGCTACCTCGCCAAGCGGTTCGGTCTGGAAACCGCCCTCGGCGCGCATCTCGATCCGCTGGCCGACAAGGCGCTGCTGGTTTCGGTTTATGTCACCTGCGGCATAATCGCGGCGATGCCGGTTTGGCTGGTCGTGCTCGTCGTCTCGCGTGATATCCTCATCGTGGGTGCCGTCGTGCTGGCTCTGGTGATGGGCCGCCCGGTGGAAATGCGCCCGCTGAAGATCAGCAAGGCCAACACCTTTGCGCAGATTCTGCTGGCCGGCGTGGTTCTTGCCGACCTTGCGCACGGCCTCGGGGCCGGGGGCGTGCGCAGCGGGCTCGCCTTCCTCGTCGCCGGGTTGACGGGGGCTTCGGCGGCTGCCTATGTCGTGGAATGGCTCGGTCACATGACCGACACCGGCAACGGGGAACCGCGGGGCGTGAGCCGGCCGGCACCGCCCCCGACAGGCAAGGATCGCACCACGTGAGCCTCGGACGCCAGGTACTGTTCTGGATCTCGGCCCTCGTCGCCTTCATCCTGTTTCTTTATGTGTTCCGCACGATTCTGCTGCCGTTCGTGGCGGGCACCATTCTGGCTTACCTGCTCAATCCCGTGGCCGGCAGCATCGAGAAGCTGGGCTTCAACCGGCTGGCGGCCACGCTCATCCTGCTGGCCGGGTTCCTGCTGATCATGGTGTTTGCCATTGCGCTGCTGGCGCCGGTGGTGAGCGAGCAGATCGGCGGCTTCATCCAGAATCTGCCCGGCTATGCCATGCAGCTCCAGCGCTGGCTGGTGACGACCTTCAAGGACGGCCCCGTCGCCAATCTGATCGGGGAATCGCTGCAGGATATCCAGAACTCCCTCGGCTCGATGGCCACCAACGCGGCAAGCTGGCTGGCGGCGATGCTGGCTTCGCTGTGGTCGAGCGGGCAGAGCTTCATTTCCTCCATGGCGCTCATGGTGCTGGCGCCGGTGGTGGCGTTCTATCTGCTGCTCGACTGGGACCGCATGACCGCCAAGGTCGACGGCTGGCTGCCGCGCGCCCATGCCGACACCATCCGCCGGCTGCTGGAAGAGATGAATATCGGCATCTCCGGCTATATTCGCGGTCAGGTCTCGGTGTGCCTCATCCTCGGCGTTTATTATGCCGTGGGCCTGACCGTGGTGGGGCTCAATTTCTCGGTGCTGATCGGCATCATCATCGGCCTCATCAGCTTCATCCCCTATGTGGGGGCAACGGTCGGGCTGCTGATGTCGGTGGGCGTCGGCATTGCCCAGTTCTGGCCGGACTGGCCCCATATCGGCTATGTCATCGCGGTGTTCGCGGTGGGGCAGTTCATGGAAGGCAACATTCTTCAGCCCAAGCTGGTGGGCGAGCATGTCGGCCTGCATCCGGTGTGGCTGATGTTCGCGCTGGTCGCGTTCGGCTCGCTGTTCGGCTTCGTCGGCATGCTGGTGGCGGTGCCGGCCTCGGCGGCGGTGGGGGTGCTCACGCGGTTTGCCCTGCAGCGCTATCTGGAGAGCCCGCTCTATCGCGGCAACGGCGACGCAAACGGCGCGGGTTGAGATGATGCCGCCCGACGATGCCGGCACCCCGCGTCAGCTGCCGCTGGCGCTGCCGGCCGAAAACAGCTTTGCCCGCGAGGATTTTCTGGTCGGCCCCTCCAACCGGGCCGCGCTGGAACTGATCGACCGCTGGCCGCAGTGGCCGGCGCGCATCGTGGTGCTGTGGGGGCCGCTCGGCGCCGGCAAGAGCCACCTCATCGCCGCGTGGGCCGCGGCCACCGGCGCCAGCATCTTTTCCGCCGCCGATCTCGGCCGCATCGATCCGGTGGCCGCCGTGGCCCATGGCCCGGTGGCGGTGGAGGACGTGGACGGCGGGCCCATTGACGAGGTCGGCCTGTTCCACCTCGTCAATGCCGCCAACGCCGGCGGCCATCTCATCCTGTCGGCCCGCACGCCGCCCTCGCAATGGGGCGTGCGGCTGCCAGACCTCGCCTCGCGGCTGCGCGCGGCAACGCGGGTGGAGATCGACGAGCCCGACGACGGCCTGCTGCTGCGCGTGCTGGTGAAGCTGTTCTCCGATCGTCAGCTCGTGGTCGATCCGGGGGTGCTGTCCTATGCGCTGGCCCGCATGGAACGCTCGTTCGCAGGCGCCAACGCGCTGGTTGAGCAGGTGGACCGGCTGGCGCTGGCGCTGCGCCGCCCGGTGACGCGGGCAATGGTGGCCGATGTCATGGCGCGCATGGAAAGTGAGCGCGGTCATCCACAATGACAATCCGCATAGAGGGCTGCGAAAAAACCGTCATACTGGAGGAATAACACCACTGCAGAAAGACTTCCGAAAAACGGAGCCCCCATGGAACTCGACAGCGCCGCTATCTCTGAAATCGCCCCGGCCGCCGAAGCGGTGCCGGCGGTGCCTGCGGGCGAGCTGCGGCACGATCCCTCCCGGTTCGTCAACCGCGAGCTGTCATGGCTGCAGTTCAATCTGCGCGTTCTGGAGGAGGCGGCCAACACGCGGCACCCCATTCTGGAGCGGCTGCGGTTCCTGTCGATCTCGGCCAATAACCTCGACGAGTTCTTCATGGTCCGCGTGGCGGGCCTCAGGGGCCAGTTCCGCGCCCGCATCACAGAGCGCTCCGACGACGGCATGACGCCGCGCGAGCAGCTCACCCGGGTGGGCGAGGCCGTCGGCCGGCTGCAGAGCGCCCAGCAGGACCAGTGGCGCGCCCTGCGCACGGACCTCGCCGGCCACGGCATCGTTCTGGTGGAGCCGGGCGAACTGACCCCGGCGGAGGCGGAGTGGCTGGACGCGTTTTTCCTGGCCCACGTCTTTCCGGTGCTGACGCCGCTGGCCATCGATCCGGCGCATCCGTTCCCGTTCATCCCCAATCTCGGCTTTTCGCTGGTGCTGGAGCTGGTGGCCCCCGGCGGGGAAAAGATGATTGCGCTCATCCGCGTGCCGGCGCAGGTGGAACGCTACATCCGCCTGCCCGCCGGCGAGGATGCCGCTGCCGGCGAGGCGCGGTTCATCGCGCTTGAAAACGCCATCGGGCTTTTCACCGGCCGGCTCTTCCCCGGCTATCAGGTCGCCGGCGACGGGGCCTTCCGCGTGATTCGCGATTCCGATCTGGAAATCGAAGAAGAAGCCGAAGACCTCGTGCGGCTGTTCGAGACGGCGCTGAAGCGCCGCCGGCGCGGCTCCGTCATCCGGCTGGAGATCGAACACTCCACGCCTGAGCCGCTGCAGCGCTTCGTCGCCTCGGCGCTGGGTGTGGCGGACGAGGAGATCTTCCTCGTCAACGGCGCGCTGGCGCTGAAGGATCTGGCCAACCTCGTCAGCCTCGACAGGCCGGACCTGAAGTTCGTGCCCTACACCCCGCGCTTCCCCGAGCGGGTGCGCGAGCACGGCGGCGACTGCTTTGCCGCCATCGGTCAGAAGGATCTGGTGGTTCATCACCCCTATGAATCCTTCGACGTGGTGGTGCAGTTCCTCGCGCAGGCGGCGCGCGACCCCGATGTCGTCGCCATCAAGCAGACGCTCTACCGCACCTCCAAGGACTCGCCCATCGTGCGTGCCCTCATCGAGGCGGCCGAGGCCGGCAAGTCGGTGACGGCGCTGGTGGAGCTGAAGGCCCGCTTCGACGAGGAAGCCAACATCCGCTGGGCGCGCGATCTGGAGCGCGCCGGCGCGCAGGTGGTGTTCGGTTTCCTGGAGCTGAAGACCCATTCCAAGCTGTCGATGGTGGTGCGGCGCGAGGGGGGGCGGCTCGTCAGCTACTGCCACATCGGCACCGGCAACTATCACCCCATCACCGCGCGCATCTACACCGACCTGTCGTTCTTCACCGCCGATCCGGAGATCGGGCAGGACGTGGCGCGCATCTTCAACTTCATCACCGGCTATGCCCGCCCGGCCGAGCTGACGCACATGGCGATTTCGCCGCTGACCCTGCGCCAGCGCATTCTCGATCACATCGCGGCCGAAAAGGCCCATGTGCAGAACGGCCGGCCCGGCCAGATCTGGATGAAGATGAATTCCCTCGTCGATGCCCAGATCATCGACGCGCTCTACGACGCCAGCGCGGCGGGGGTGGAAATCGACATCGTCGTGCGCGGCATCTGCTGCCTGCGGCCCGGCGTGCCGGGGCTTTCCGACAATATCCGCGTCAAGTCCATCGTCGGCCGGTTCCTGGAGCACAGCCGCATCTTCTGCTTCGGCAACGGGCACGGCTTGCCCTCGCCGCAGGCGGTTGTCTATATCGGCTCGGCGGATCTGATGCCGCGCAATCTCGACCGTCGCGTCGAGGCGCTGGTGCCGATCCTCAATCCGACTGTCCACGCCCAGATCCTCGATCAGATCATGGTCGCGAACATGGCGGACAACGAGCAGAGCTGGCAGCTTCTGCCGGATGGCGGACACCGGCGGATTCACCCGGCCGAAGGGGAACAGCCATTCAACGCGCACGAGTTCTTCATGACGAACCCGTCCCTTTCGGGCCGCGGCAAGTCGCTGCAGACCGACAGGCCGAAGCCGGTTGCCCCGCGGCCCGGCCGCTGAGGTTTCCGTTGACAGCAGCCCCGCGCGGCTGCCCTGAGGAGGTTGGCGTTCCGTGGTAGAACTTGCTCCGGGCCGCCTGCCCGGGTTCGGGCCGGTTGCCGTCATCGACATCGGCTCGAACTCCGTCCGACTGGTGATCTACGAGCGGCTGTGCCGCGCGCCCACCGTGCTGTTCAACGAAAAGGTGCTGGCGGGCCTCGGCCGCGGCGTCGGCAAGTCCGGCCGCCTGCTCACCGATGCGGTGGCGGTGGCGCTGGCCGCCGTCACGCGCTTTCGCGCCATCTGCGATCACATGGAGGTGCGCAGCCTCGACGTGATCGCCACGGCCGCCGCGCGCGATGCGGAAAACGGCCCGCCGTTCATCGCCGAGGTGGAGCGCATCTGCCGGGTGCCGGTCGATATCCTGTCCGGCCCGGAAGAGGCGCGGCGCTCCGCGCTCGGTATCGTCTCCGGCGTCTGGAAACCGGATGGCATCGCCGGCGATCTCGGCGGCGGCAGCCTTGAACTCGTGGATGTGGAAGGCGAGGCGATCGGCGCCGGACGCACCTATCCGCTGGGCGGGCTGCGCCTGCAGGACATGTCCGACGGCTCGGTGCGCAAGGCGGAGCGGCTGGCGGCCGAAGCGCTCGCCGGCAGCGAAATTCTCGCCCGCGGACAGGGGCGCGATTTCTACGCCATCGGCGGCACCTGGCGCTCGCTTGCCCGCCTGCACATGTTCCAGACGGGCTATCCGCTGCATGTGATGCACCAGTATTCGATTCCGGCCGCCGAGGCGCTGGAGTTCTGCCGCGCCGTTGCCCGCGGCACCATCGAAACGCTCGATTCCGTCGAGGTGGTGTCGCGCCAGCGCCGGGCCCTGCTGCCGTTCGGCGCGGTGGTGCTGAGCCAGATCATTCTGGCGGCCAAGCCGCGTGCGGTGGTGGTGTCGGCACTGGGCATCCGCGAGGGGCTGCTCTACGAGCGCCTCGACGAACGCGAGCGCGTGCGTGACCCGCTGCTGGCGGCTGCGGAGGAACTGGCGCTGCTGCGGGCCCGTTCGCCGCGCCTGACGCGGGAGCTCGGCAGCTGGACCGGCGACGTGTTCCGCGCCGTCGGCCTCGACGAGACGGCGGACGAGGAGCGCCTGCGCATTGCCGCCTGCCTGCTGTCGGATATCGGCTGGCGCGCCCATCCGGATTATCGCGGTGAGCAGAGCCTGGCGCTCATCTCCAACGCGGCGTTCACCGGCATCGACCACCACGGCCGCGCCTATCTGGCGATGGCGGTCTATTACCGCCACTTCGGCCTCGTGGACGAGGCCATCAGCCCGCGGCTGCGCGAGCTCGTCTCCAGCCGGCTCAAGGAGCGGGCCCGCTGCCTCGGCGCGGCGCTGCGGCTGGCCTCCGTGCTGACGGCTGCGGCCCCCGGCATGATCGGGCGCGTGCGGCTTGAGGCGGTCTCGGATCGTCTGGTGCTGGGCCTGCCGGCCGACCTCGCCGCGCTTGACGGCGAAATCGTGCGCAAGCGGCTGGATCAGCTGGCCCGGCTCGTGGCGATGTCGAGCGAGGTGGCCGTTCTCGACTGAACGCGCCGGTGAATGCGCCCCGGGAGCGATGCCCGGAAAGAAAAAAAAGACCGGCCCGCGGCAGGCGCTGCGGGCCGGTCTTTTCGCTTTCCGGGGCGCTCTCAGGCGGCGCGGCCGTCTTCTCTCAGGCTGCGCGGCTGTTCTGCCCGCACGCCTGTCAGGCCTCGGATGCCGGGGTCTCCGCATCGCCGCGGCGCGGCGGCCGCCGCCGCTTGGGCCGGCGGGCCGGGGCGCCGGGAACGGCAATCGATTCCTCAAGCGCCAGCAGGGTCACGCGGCGGCCGTCGAAGGCAAGCGCCAGCCGGCCGGCGCGCAGGTCCAGCGCCGGCTGCCCGAACATCTCCCGCCGCCAGCCCTTCAGCGCCTCCGCTTCCGCTTCCTCGCCGCGGGCGGCGATGGCTTCCAGATCGTCGACGGTGGCCAGCACCTTGGCGGCAACGCCGTTTTCTTCCGCGATCAGCCGCAGCAGCACCTTCAGAAGCTCGGTGGCGGCGTTGGAGCCTTCCGGCACCGGGCGCGTGGCGGGCAGGCCCGGCAGCGAGCCGGCGGGCAGCGCCAGCGCCCGCGCCACGGCAGCGACGATGTCGGTTCCCGTGCGGGAGCGCTCGTAACCGCGCGGAATGGTGCGCAGCGTGCCGAGGGCGGCGGAATCGCGCGGCTGGCGGGCGGCGATCTCGTAGATGGCATCATCCTTCAGGATGCGGCCGCGGGGCACGTCACGCGCCTGCGCCTCGCGCTCGCGCCAGGCGGCAAGCTCTTTCAGAACAGCCAGTTCGATCGGCTTCTTGACGCGCATCTTGAGGCGCTGCCACGCCTTGTCGGGGTCGGTCTCGTAGGTCTCTGGCGAGGTCAGCACCGCCATTTCTTCCGCCACCCAGCCATCGCGACCCTTGGCGTCGAGATCGGCGAGAAGGTGGGCGTAGACATCGCGCAGGTGGGTCACGTCGGCCAGCGCATAGGCCAGTTGCACGTCGCTGAGCGGGCGCTGCGACCAGTCGGTGAAGCGCATCGACTTGTCGAGGTGCGTTCCGGTGATCTTGGCGACGAGCTGATCATAGGAAATCGAATCGCCGAAGCCGCACACCATGGCGGCAACCTGCGTGTCGAAGATCGGTGCCGGGATCGAGCCGGAGAGGTGATGGAAGATCTCGATATCCTGCCGCGCGGCGTGGAACACCTTCACCACGCCCGGATCGGCCATCAGGTCGAACAGCGGCTTCAGGTCCAGATCGGGGGAAAGCGGATCGATCAGCAGCGCCTCGGCCGGGCTTGCCACCTGCACGAGGCACAGCTTCGGCCAGAAGGTCGTTTCCCGCAGGAACTCGGTGTCGACGGTGATGAAAACGTGGTCAGCCAGCCGCTGACAGGCTTCAGCAAGAGCGGCAGTGGTAGTGATCGTCGAAACCATGAGCGGCCGTGTCCGGTTGGTGTCGCCGGCAGACAAGGCCCTTGTCGGGGAGGAGGGGAAGGGCAGCGGCGATTCGGTCTGAAACGACAGTCAAACGCCGATAAGGCGTTCGAGCAAGCGCAGGGCATCCTTTACTGTCGAAAGACGCACGGCAGAGCGGCCGATATCGCCGTAGCGGGCCTCAAGATGCAGCCGTTCGCCGCCGCGGCGGGCCGCCGCCAGATGCACGAGGCCGACCGGCTTTTCCGCGCTGCCGCCGCCCGGGCCGGCAACGCCGGTCACCGCCACGGCCAGATCGGCGTGCGAGCGGGCCAGAACGCCCTCGGCCATCGCCTCCGCCACGGCGCGGCTGACGGCGCCATGGGTGGCGATCAGAGCCGCCGGCACGCCGATGGCCTCGCTCTTGGCGGCGTTGGAATAGGTGACGAAACCGCGCTCCACCACATCGGAGGAACCGGCGATCTCGGTCAGCAGTGCGGCGATGAGGCCGCCGGTGCAGGATTCCGCGGTGGCGATCATCAGCCCCGCGGCGCGGGCGCGGGCCAGCAGCGCGGTTGCGGCGGGAACGAGCGGGGCAAGATCGGTCATGGCGGCGCTCCGGGTTCAGTCGGTCAGCGGCAGGCGGACGGTGGCGGTGGCCATGGCGACGATGCCTTCGCGGCGGCCCGTGAAGCCGAGGCCCTCGCTGGTGGTGGCCTTGATGCCGACGCGGTCGGGCGCGATGCCGGCGATGGCCGCGATCTTTGCCTTCATCGCCTCGCGGTGCGGGCCGACGCGCGGCGCCTCGCACACCACCGTGGCATCGAGCTGGGCAATGACGCCGCCGCGCGCGTGCACGCGCCGCACGGCATCGGCCAGAAACAGCGACGAGGCCGCCCCGCGCCACTGCGGATCGGAGGGCGGGAAGTGCTGGCCGATATCGCCGTCGCCGATGGCGCCGAGCACAGCATCGGTCAGGGCGTGCAGCACCACGTCGGCATCGGAATGGCCGACGACGCCGTGGGTGTGGGGGATTTCGATACCGCCGAGCGTGACGAACGTGCCGGGGCCGAAGGTGTGGACATCGAACCCGGTGCCGACGCGCACGTCGCCAAGGCTGAGCTGGCGGGCCAGCGCCTGCCGGCCGGCGGCGCGCTCCAGGTCCTCCACCGTGGTGATCTTGGTGTTGGCGGCTTCTCCGGTCACGACATGAACCTCCAGTCCGGCCCACTCTGCCACGGCGGCATCGTCGGTGAGTTCGCTGAGGCCGGCGGCAGCCGCGCGGCGGTGGGCGGTGAGAATGGCGGCAAAGCGGAAGCCCTGCGGCGTCTGTGCCGCCCACAGCCCCTGCCGCGGCACGGTCTGCGTAATGGCCCCGGTCTCGCCGACGCGCTTCAGCGTGTCGGCAACCGGCAGGGCGGCCAGCACGCCGTCGGCCCTCGTCAGGCCGTCGATGACGCGGTCGATGACGGCATCGGACACGAACGGGCGCACGGCATCGTGGATCAGCACGAAATCGGGCGCGCGCTCGCGCTCCAGCCGCTCAAGGCCGGCGCGTACGGAAAGCTGGCGTGTGGCGCCGCCGGTCTCCGGCGTCATCAGCCCTTCGATGCCGCCGGTGGCGGCGGCATAGGCCTCGCCGTCGTCGGCATGGATCACGGCAAGCGTGGCGCAGATGCGCGGGTGGCGGGCGAATCGGCCGAGCGTTTCGGCGATGATGGCGCGGCCGCCGATCGGCACATATTGCTTCGGGGCGGAATCGTCGGCGCGCATGGCACGGGTGCCGCGGCCGGCAGCAACCACAACCACGGCCACGCGCGGGGCCGGGGAAGCGCCGGCGGTGCCGGCGACAGGGGATGGGCTCATGGGATCGCTCTCCGGCTTGCCGCCCCGTTGTTCTGCGGGCAGAGCCGCTTCTATGATTCCTTGTGGCGCTCCACAAGGGTGCCGCAGCGCCGCGCAGCCTGCCACCATGGCGGGCATTCACCCCGGTGCGGCCTCAATATGAGGCGTCGTGCAAGGACAGACGGCAAAAACCCGTGCATTTCGGCTTGCGAAAGCTCTTGTTCCTCAATAGGGAGTGGCTAGATTATGGGCATCGCGCTATGGTGCTCATGTGCTGGGCAAGCTGCGCAGGCCGGCTTGCGCAGCGCGGACGGCCGGTCGGCAGCCCGCCGGAAGCAGGACGGCGGCAGGCACGGACGGTCGCGGGGCAGCCGCCCGGCACGGGTCATTTATACGGAGAGATCGGGCTTGGACGCAGCAGCAGGCGGGGCACTTCGCATCGGCGGTGTGAGCGTGGCATCGCGCGCCTTTCTGGCGCCGATGGCCGGCATCACAGATCTGCCGTTTCGTCGCCTTGCCGCCCGCTGCGGGGCGGGCCTCGTGGTGAGCGAGATGGTCGCCGGCGATTCGCTGTCGCTCGGCAACCGCGAGAGCCTGATCCGCGCCATGGCCGGCGATGTGGAGCCCCATGTGGTGCAGCTCGCCGGCTGCACGGCGGAGGCGATGGCCGAAGGCGCGCGTCTGGCCGAGGCCGGCGGCGCGGCCATTGTCGATATCAACATGGGCTGCCCGGCCAAGCGGGTGGTGGGCGGCTGGTCCGGCTCGGCGCTGATGCGCGACCCCGACCATGCGCTGAAACTGATCGCGGCGGTGGTCGGTGCCGTCACGGTGCCGGTGACCGTGAAGATGCGGCTTGGCTGGGACGAGACGCAGATCAACGCGCCGGAAATCGCCCGTCGCGCCGAGGCCGCCGGCGTTGCCATGATCACGGTGCACGGCCGCACGCGCCGGCAGTTCTACAAGGGCCGGGCCGACTGGGCGGCCATCCGCGCGGTGCGCGAGGCGGTTTCCGTGCCGCTGGTCGCCAACGGCGATCTGATGGATGTGCGCGATGTCGATGCCATGCTGGCGGCCTCCGGCGCCGATGCGGTGATGATCGGCCGCGGTGCCTACGGGCGGCCGTGGTTTCCCGGGCAGGTGGCGCATTATCTCGCCACCGGTGCGGTGCTGCCGGAACCCGATGCGGCAGCCCGCTTCGCGCTGCTGTGCGAGCAATATGACGCGATGCTGTCGCACCACGGCGTGCGCATCGGTGTGCGCATGGCGCGCAAGCACATCTCGTGGATGCTCGATGCCTTCGAAAACGGCACCTGCGCGCCCGATGCGCCGGGCAACGAGCAGGCGGCCCTCGGCTCCGCCGATCCGCGGCTGAGGGCGCTGCGCGCACGCATTCTGAAAAGCGAAGACGCAGGCGAGGTGATGGGGCTGGTGGCCGACTGGTTCGGCGCCGCCGGCGAGACGAGGATGGCAGCCTGATGAGCGGCAGGGGACATGCGGGTTCCGCGAAATCCGGCAGCACCGGCGCGGGCCACGGCAGCGCGGGCCACGGAAGCACGGGTCATGGCGGCGCGGGTCACGGCAGCGCGGGTCATGGCGGCCTTGCCGCCGCGCTCGGCGCAGCGCTGGTGGATGCGCTGCCGCACCCGGTGGTGCTGGTGGATCGCGACGGCACGATTCTGGTGGCCAACGACGCCGCGGAAGAGTTCTTTCAGGCCAGCGAAATGGTGCTGACCCGCCATGCCATTGCCGACATCATTCCCTTCGGCAGCCCGCTGGTGGCGCTGATCGATCAGGCGCGCGAGCGCGGCGCGGCGGTCAGCGAATACAAGGTCGACATCGGCTCGCCGCGCATCGGCGCGGAACGGGTGGTGGATATCTATGCCGGCCCGCTGCCGGAGCGGCCGGGCAGCGTTCTGGTGATGCTGCAGGAACGCTCGATGGCCGACAAGATCGACCGGCAGCTCACCTCGCGCGGGGCCGCCCGCACGGTGACCGGGCTGGCGGCGATGCTGGCCCACGAAATTCGCAATCCGCTGTCCGGCATCCGCGGCGCCGCCCAGTTGCTGGAGCCGACGGTCAGCGAGGAAGACCGCGCGCTCACCCAGCTGATCACCGAAGAGACCGACCGTATCAAGCGCCTGATCGACCGCATGGAGGTGTTCTCCGACGAGCGCCCCATCGAGCGCGAGCCGGTCAACATCCATGTCGTGCTCGATCATGTGAAGCGCATCGCCGAGAACGGCTTTGCCCGCAACATCCGCATTCTGGCCGAGTTCGACCCCTCGCTGCCGCCGGTCCATGCCAACCGCGACCAGCTCATTCAGGTGTTCCTCAATCTGGTGAAGAACGCGGCCGAGGCGATCGGCCCCGATCCGGACGGCGAGATCGTGCTGTCGACGGCGTTCCGGCCGGGCGTGCGGCTTTCGGTGCCCGGCAGCCGCAACCGTGTCAGCCTGCCGATGGAATTCTGCGTGCGCGACAACGGGCCGGGCGTGCCGCCCGATCTGCTGCCGCACCTGTTCGATCCGTTCGTGACCACCAAGACCAACGGCACCGGCCTCGGGCTGGCTCTGGTGGCCAAGATCGTGGGCGATCACGGCGGCGTCATCGAATGCGAATCGCAGCCGCGGCGCACTGTGTTCCGCGTGCTGATGCCGGCCTACAGCGCCGGCAAGTGACAAAAAAAGGGGAGGCCGGGAGAGGGGAACCGGTCCATTCGTCCGGGCAGCGGCCGCAGTGATGCGGGTGCCCCGGGGAGCAGGCTCTAGCGAGGAGGTCCCGGCGCGGGGCGCTTCAGATGTCGAACGGCAAGATCCTCGTTGCGGACGATGATTCCGCCATCAGAACCGTGCTCAATCAGGCGCTGTCGCGCGCCGGTTATGAGGTGCGGCTCACCTCCAACGCAGCCACGCTGTGGCGGTGGGTGGCGCAGGGCGAAGGCGATCTCGTCATCACCGATGTGGTGATGCCGGACGAGAGCGCGTTCGATCTGCTGCCGCGCATCAAGAAGATCCGCCCCGAACTGCCGGTGGTGGTGATGAGCGCGCAGAACACGTTCATGACGGCGATCCGCGCCTCCGAGCGCGGCGCCTATGAATATCTGCCCAAGCCGTTCGACCTGAAGGAGCTGATCTCCATCGTCGGCCGGGCGCTGGCCGAGCCCAAGGCCCGGCGCAACCTGATGACGCCGGAAGAGCCGGGCGAGAACATGCCGCTGGTCGGCCGCTCGGCCGCCATGCAGGATATCTACCGCATCCTCGCCCGCCTGATGCAGACCGACCTGACGGTGATGATCGTCGGCGAGAGCGGCACCGGCAAGGAGCTGGTCGCCCGCGCGCTGCACGATTACGGCAAGCGCCGCAACGGCCCGTTCGTGGCCATCAACATGGCGGCCATCCCGCGCGATCTGATCGAGTCGGAGCTGTTCGGCCACGAGAAGGGCGCGTTCACCGGCGCCTCCGCGCGCAACGCCGGCCGCTTCGAGCAGGCGGAAGGCGGCACGCTGTTCCTCGACGAAATCGGCGACATGCCGATGGAGGCACAGACCCGCCTGCTGCGCGTGCTGCAGCAGGGCGAATACACCACCGTGGGCGGGCGCACCCCGATCCGCACCAACGTGCGCATCGTTGCGGCCACCAACAAGGATCTGCGCACGCTCATCAATCAGGGCCTGTTCCGCGAGGATCTGTTCTTCCGCCTCAACGTGGTGCCGATCCGCCTGCCGCCGCTGCGCGAGCGTGCGGAGGACATTCCCGATCTGGTGCGCCACTTCTTCGCGCTGTCGGAGAAGGAGGGGCTGCCCGCCAAGCACATCGAGAACGAAGCGCTGGAGCGGATGAAGCAATATCGCTGGCCGGGCAACGTGCGCGAGCTGGAGAATCTCGTCCGCCGCCTGACCGCGCTCTATCCGCAGGATGTCATCACCGCTCAGCTCATCGAAGCCGAACTGGAGCCGCAGCAGGCGGCCCCGGCCGGCGACGTGCCGGCCGGCGAGGAAACGCTGTCGGCGGCCGTGGAACGCCATCTGGCGGAGTATTTCTCCGGCTTCGGCGAGGAGCTGCCGCCGCCCGGCCTTTATCACCGCATCTTAAAGGATGTGGAATATCCCCTGATCGGAGCAGCGCTGGCGGCCACGCGCGGCAACCAGATCAAGGCCGCGGAGCTTCTGGGGGTGAACCGCAACACCCTGCGCAAGAAGATCCGCGATCTCGACATTCAGGTGATCCGCGCCAGCCGCTGACGGGAAGGTGATTTTCCCGGCCGGCCGGGTCGGCTAGAACGGCGCTGGGAAAAGACAGGCCGCCCCGCCGGGGGCAGCCCTGTGCCGGAAGGTGAGCATTGACCGACAGGACCGATCGCGCCGAGGAAACCGGAGCCGGTCGCCGCAGGCATCGCCGCGGCGCGCTGGTGTCGCGTGCCCTGCTGGGCGCCGCGGTGGCCGCAGCCCTCGGGCTCTTCGCCCTCGACGGCGGCTCGGGCGGCCGCAGCCACGCTGCGGCGGGCGAAACCGCTGTCGTTGCCGCGGCCACGACCGATCTGCCTCCGGCGGCGGCCGCTGCCACCGCCGCGGCGGTGGCGCAGCAGGCCGCACCCGGTGCCGGCGGCGGCGCCGCGCCGTCTGCGCCGGTGGTGCATGCGCTTGGCGCGCGCGTGGCCGGCGACGGCGAGCGCACACGCCTCGTGGTGGATCTGAGCGCCTCCGTTCCCATCGGTACCTTTCCGCTGTCCGATCCCGAGCGTGTGGTGATCGACCTGCCGGAGATGCGTTTCGATCTGCCGGAGGGAAGCGGCGAGCAGGGCCGGGGGCTGGTGGCGCGCTGGCGCTATGGCCTGATCGCGCCCGGCAAGTCGCGCATCGTCATCGATGCCACCGGGCCGGTGGCCATCGACAAGGCGTTCGTGCTGAAGGCGCAGGATGGCCAGCCCGCCCGGCTGGTGGTCGATCTGGTGCGCACCAGCCCGAAGGCGTTCAACGCCGCCGTTGCCCATGCCCGCGCCGGCCGGCCGCGGGTGCAGGCGGCTGCCCCCGGCAGCGGCGATGCGACCCGGGTGCTGCCCGTCATCGTGCTCGATGCCGGCCACGGCGGCATCGACACCGGCGCAGTGTCGGAAAAGGGCGACAAGGAAAAGGATATCACGCTGCCGTTCGTGCAGCGGCTGAAGGAGCGGCTCGACCTGACGGGGCGCTATCTGGTGTTTCTCACCCGCTCCGACGACACTTTCCTGTCGCTCGGCCGCCGGGTGGAAATCGCGCGCGGTCAGGCGGCCGACCTGTTCATCTCCGTGCATGCCGATTCCGCGCCGCAGGACTATGTGCGCGGCGCCACCATCTACACCGTCTCCGACCGGGCTTCGGATGCCGAGGCGGCGGCGGTGGCGGCGCTGGAGAACAAGTCCGATGTCATCGCCGGCGTCGACCTGCCGGAAACCTCCGATACGGTGACCGACATTCTGGTCGATCTCGCCCGCCGCGAGACCCGCAATTATTCCCACCGCTTCTCAGAGGAGCTCGCCGCCCGCCTGCGCGACGTGACGCAGCTCACCATCAACCCGCAGCGTGCGGCCGGGTTCATGGTGCTGCGGGCCCACGACGTGCCCTCGGTGCTGGTCGAACTCGGCTACATGACCAACCCGGACGACGTGATGCAGCTCACCGCGCCGGCCTGGCGCGAGCGCATGGTGGATGCCACGGTGCAGGCCATCGAGACGTTCTTCGCCCCCCGCCTTGCCGCCCGGCCGGCGGGCAGCGGGGGCTGAGGCGGCGCTGCGGGGGCGTTGCAGAACGGCAACGACAGGCGGCTGCCGCCGGCGCGGCCGGCCGGCCTGCTTGCCAAGGCGGGGAGGCAGGCTTAACTCAGCCTTCACCTTTCTGTGGTCTGCGCCAGCCCGCGAAGCCTTTGAATGGTCGGAATTGCATGTTCTCGTCTGCCCGTCTGCAGACGATTCGAGTGTGACGTGTGGCCCTTGCGGCCGGATGTCCCCTGTCGTGCGGAAGAGCCGGCCTGCCGGCGATGACTGCCGCAGGAGGCCGGCGCGACCGGCTTTCTGCACCCTTGTGCCGGGGGCTTTCGGGGCCGGGCGGCAAATCCGCCTTTCACGCCGCCGAAGCAGCCCGGATCGATGGATTGAGGCGTGCCCGCCGGTGCTGCGGCGGGCGTGCGTTGTGACGGGTAGCGAGCCGCTGCGATGACGTTCATTCTGCGTTCAATCGGTTATGTATTCGGCATTGCCATCGTTCTCGGCCTGATCGCCGCGGGCGTGGCCGCCTGGTACATTTCGCAGATCTCCGCCTCGCTGCCGGACTATACCGCCCTGCGGCGCTACGAGCCGCCGGTGATGACGCGCGTGCATGCGGCCGACGGCAGCCTCGTGGCGGAATATTCCACCGAGCGGCGCCTGTTCCTGCCCATCCAGACCATTCCCGATCTGGTGAAGAATGCCTTCCTCGCCGCCGAGGACAAGTCGTTCTATTCCCATGCCGGCGTGGACCCGATGGGCATCCTGCGGGCGCTGCTGACCAACTATCGCAATCAGGGCAGCGGCCGGCGCCCCATCGGCGCCTCGACCATCACCCAGCAGGTGGCGAAGAACTTTTTCCTGACCAACGAGGTCAGTCTTGAGCGCAAGCTGAAGGAGCTGATCCTGTCGCTGCGCCTCGAACAGGCGTATTCCAAGGAAAAGATTCTCGAACTCTACCTCAACGAGATTTATCTCGGCCGCGGCTCCTATGGCGTGGCGGCGGCCGCGCTCGACTATTTCGGCAAGTCGGTGCAGGAACTCTCCATCGCGCAGGCCGCCTATCTTGCCGCGCTGCCGAAGGCGCCGAACAACTACAATCCGTTCCGCTATCACGACCGCGCCGTCGAACGCCGCAACTGGGTGATCGACCGCATGGCGGAAGACGGCATCATCACCAAGGCGCAGGCCGAGACCGCCAAGGCCGAGCCGCTGGACGTGATCACCCGCGACAGCGCCCCGCACATGTTCGCGGCCGATTATTTCGCCGAGGAGGTGCGTCGCAAGATCGCCGATCTCTATGGCGAGAAGCGGCTCTATGGCGGCGGCCTTTCGGTGCGCACCAGCCTTGACCCGAACCTGCAGGTGCTGGCGCGCAAGACGCTCAATGCCGGCCTGCAGCGTTTCGATACCAGCCGCGGCGCGTGGCTCGGCCCCGTCAGGCAGGTTGAACTGACGCCCGGCGCCGACTGGGGCGCGGCTGTCGGCGATGTGCCGACGCTCTACGACCTGCCCGACTGGCGGGTGGCGGTGGTGCTCTCCGTCAATGCCAGCGAGGCCGAGATCGGTCTGCAGCCGGCGCGCGACGGCTCCGGCCGCCTCGTGACCGACCGCGAGCGCGGCCGCATCCTGCGTGCCGACGTGCCGTGGCGCCGGGTGAAGGACGGCAAGGGCGACAAGCCGACCCGCTCGGCCAGCCGTCTTTCCGACATGCTGGCGCCCGGCGACGTCGTCTATGTGGAGCACGTTGCCGGCGATCCGGACGGGCAGTGGCGTCTGCGGCAGGTGCCGGAAGTTTCCGGCGCCATGGTGGCGATGGACCCGCACACCGGCCGCGTGCTGGCGCTGGTCGGCGGTTATTCCTATGCCCAGAGCGAGTTCAACCGCGCCACGCAGGCCATGCGCCAGCCGGGTTCGTCGTTCAAGCCGTTCGTCTATGCGGCGGCGCTCGACAACGGCTACACGCCGGCAACCGTCATCCTCGATGCGCCGATTTCGTTCCCGGACGGCAACGGCGGCTACTGGACGCCGAAGAACTATGGCGGCAAGTTCGCCGGCCCCTCGACGCTGCGTCTCGGCGTGGAGCGCTCGCGCAACCTGATGACCATCCGGCTCGCCAACGAAATCGGTATGCCGCTGGTGTCGGAATATGCCAAGCGCTTCGGCATCTACGATAATCTGCCGCCCTACCTGCCGATGGCGATCGGGGCCGGCGAGACCACCGTGCTGCGCATGACGACCGCTTACGCGATCATCGCCAACGGCGGCAAGAAGGTGGTGCCGACCCTGATCGACCGCATTC
>NZ_DAISHT010000060.1:0-7979 GCF_036822375.1 Pseudoxanthobacter sp.
TCCAGCATGTAGGCGCGGATCAGGAAGGTGGTGAAGGGAATGCGGAAGGCGGTGTAGAGCAGGATCAGCGCCCAGAACGAATTATAGAGCCCGATCGCCTGCAGCATCTTCACCAGCGGGATCAGCGCCACGGTGGGGCTGAGCATCAGCCCGCCCAGAATGAAGGCGACGATGGCCGGTTTTCCCGGCAGGGCGGTGCGCGTCAGGCCATAGGCTGCCCAGGCGCTGATGAACACCGTGGCAATGGCGGACAGAACGGTGACGATCAGGCTGACCAGCACATAGTCGCGCACACCCTGATTCCACGCATCGACATAGTTTTTCCATGTCCACTGCGTCGGCAGGGCGAAGGGATCGCCGAAGATCTGGGTGTTGTTCTTGAAGCCGTTGAGGGTCATCCACAACAGCGGATAGAGCACGACGATGCCGAGGGCGACGAGGAAGGTCCACAGCGACACGCGGGCAAGCACGGTGGCGAAGCTGCGCGGGCGCACGGGAGAGGCGGCGGGCATGGCGTTCACAGTTCGACCCTCCGTCGCCGGGTGTACCAGAGCTGGGCCAGGCCGGTGAGCAGCGTCACGACGAAGATCACCGCGGCAATGGCTGCGCCGTAGCCGAAATTGTTCTCGATGAAGCCCTGCTGATAGAGCCAGGTTCCCAGCACCTGACTGCTGTTGTTGGGGCCGCCGGCCGTCATGACCATGACTTCGTTGAACACCTGAAAGGCGCCGGTGATGGTGACGATGATCATCAGGCCGGTCATTTCGCGGGTGAGGGGCAGCGTCACGTTCCACATCCGGCGCAGCGGGCCGGCGCCGTCGATGATGGCGGCGTCGTAAAGCTCGCGCGGGATCTTCTGGATGGCGATGGCAAACAACAGGGTGGAATAGCCGAAGCCCTGCCACTGGCTCATAGCGATGATGGCATAGATGGCGGTGTGCTCGCCGCCGAGCCACGGCTGAATGAGCCCGCCGAGGCCCAGATGGGCCAGTGCGGCATTGAGCAGGCCGATTTTGGGCTGGTAGATGAAATAGAACAGCAGACCCGACACGGTGACGGAAATGGCGGAGGGGATGAAATAGACCGCCCGCCAGAACCGTCGCCAGCCCTCGTTGCTCAGGCCCTCGATCAGGGCTGCCAGCACGAAGGCGCCGAACACCTGAAACACCACCGAGAGAACGGCATAGAGCACGTTATTGACGAGGGCGCTCCACACCACGGGGTCGTGCATCAGCCGGACATAGTTGCCGAGGCCGACATAGGAGAGCTCGCCCGTATAGATGTCCTCGTCGGTGGTGCTGACGCGGAAATTGTCGAAGATGGGATAATAGACGAAGATACCGACCAGAAGGAGCGCCAGAGCAGCCCAGCGCAGCGACAGCCAGTTGCGCACGCGGGCGAAGGCAGCCCCTGCCGCCGGCCCGGCGGGCGCGCCACCCGGCAGGGCGGCGCGCGTCTCAGTCTGGCCGGGGCGCGTCATTTGCGCTCGGCGGCGGCGGCCTGCCGCACTTTCTCGACCACCTGATCCGGGGTCATGGTGCCGCCGGCCAGCGCCTGCAGGCTGGAAAGCCAGGCAGAAGCCACCCGCGGCGGGTTGGCGGTGTCGAGCCACGGCATCAGATAGGACGCCCTGGCAATATCGGCCATGCCGGCCACCACGGCCGGGTTCATGTCGTCCGGCGAGCCGCCGCCGAGGGTGGCGCTGGGCTGGCCATAGGGCGGGGCCGACAGCACCCTGGCGTTCGGCACAGAGGTGACGAACTCCATGAAGTCGATCGCCAGCGGGATGTTCTTCGAGGTGGTGCTGATCATGTAGCCTTCCGGCGCCCCCTCGATGGCTGCCGTGTCGCCTTTGGCGTCCTTGGGCGGCGGCAGACGGAAGAAGCCGAAGTCTTCGATCTTCAGCGGGCTGTCCTTGGATGCGCTCTGGTCGAACTCAAGGATCTCCTGATAATACATCGCCGAAGTGGTGTTGCTGAAGGACTGCAGTGCCGCGGCATAAGAGGTGCCGTTGGTGGCCGTGCCGTCGGTGCAGCGGTCGATGATGTCCTTGAACTGCGTCAGCGCCGCGACATAGCCGGGATCGGTATACTGGGCGGTCTTGGGGTTGAAATCGCGCTCAAGGGTCGCCTGCGGCACGTTGTAGGCCAGCAGCTGGCCGGCATAATGCACGGCGGGCCAGGCCTCCTTGTTGCCGAACGAAATCGGCGTGGTGCCGGCCTTGCGCAGGACGTCGCAGGACGCGAGCAGATCTTCGAGATTTTCCGGCGCCTTCAGGCCGTTCTTCTCGAAGATGCTCTTGTTATAGCCCATGAACTTGGCATCGAGATAAAGCGGGATGCCATAGAGCTTGCCATTGTACTGGAAGGCTTTGACGGCGGCCGGCGTCAGGGTTTTGCCCCAGGCGGTGTCCGGGCCGATGACTTCCGTCAGATCCACGGCGCGCTTGCCGCGCACGAAGTTCTCGCCCCAGCTGCCGGTCCACGAGAAATAGATGTCCGGCATGGAGTTGGAGGCGACGAGCGTCTTGGTTTTACCCTTGATGCTGTCGTCGCTCTCCTGAATGAGCTCGATCTTCACACCGGGGTGTAGCTTTTCGTATTCTTTCGCCAGATTGACGAAATAGGGCGAAAGCTGCTGCAGGCCGAACTTCGTGAGCACCGTCAGGGTGCCGTCATAGTCGACCTTGGCGTTGGGATCGGCCGTGACGGCCTCCCGGGAGGCGCCGCTGAAGCCCTGACCGACAGTCAGGCTGTAGGCGGAGACGGCAGTCAGCGCGACCGCCGCCAGATGCAGGGAACGTTTCATAAAGCAGCTCCTTCCGGAAGGTTTTATCTGAGTCTGTTTATGGGATCAGTATTCGACGCGCTTGTAGTAACGGCGGGTCGTCAGCGGGTGCTGGCGCAGCACCTCCAGATGAGCGCTGAGGCGCTCAAGCTCGGTGGCCAGAATGACCGGCGAAATCAGGGCGCGCACCTCCGGCGAAATACCCGGCAGCGGTGCTGCGGCGGCATCCAGAACCCGGACGCGGTCGGTGTAGCGGCGGGCGAAATTCTCCACCCGGTCCGACAGCGGCCGGTATTTGTCCTCGCCCTTGAACACGAACACGCTGACGCCCGGCTCCACCAGTTCCAGCGTGCCGTGGAAGAAGTCGGCCGCATGCACCGGACGGGTGCGGATCCACTGCATCTCCTCCAGAATGCACATGCCGTAATAATAGGACTCCGGCCACACCGACCCCGCGCCGGTGAAGATGTGGTAGTTTTCGTCCTTGATGGTGGCGGCAAGCTGGGCGGCGGTATCCTCGAAGGCCGCTTTCACGCCGACCAGCAGCTCCGGCAGCGTCTTCAGTTCGGCAACGGTCGCCTCATAGCCGGCATATTCGCCGCGCTCGGCCAGCAGCGCCAGCACGATCAGCAGCGTCTGCAGATAGAACATCTCCGAGGAGGTGTCGTCTTCGGCGAAGTTGGTGAAGTTGTAATCGGCTTCCTGCGCCAGCGGCGTGTCCTTGTGGCCGGTCAGCGTGATGGTGATGCAGCCGCGCGCCTTCAGGAAGGACAGCAGCTCCACGCTTTCCCGGGTGGTGCCGGACAGCGAGGGGATGACCACCACGGCCTTGTCATCGAGGCCGGCCGGCGGATCGAGCACCACCTGCGCCGGGAAGGCGGAGGCGACCGGGAAGGTGGACAGCCGGCCGGCAAGCTCGATAGCCGGCAGGGTGAGGAGCTGAACGCCGCCGGTGCCCATGAAGAACAGGCGTTCCGCGCCGCCCGAAATCAGCTTCTTCATGAGGGATCGCACATCATCGGCGATAGAGATGGCACCGCTCTGAATACCTACAAAGCGATCCTTGTCAAAATTAAGCATATTCTCTTTCCATATGCGTTGGATTGAGTGTCACGAGCTGGCACGAAAGGGGATATTCCCTGCAGATGACTGCAGAGTTATCTGATTATCGGCGCTGATTTCGTTGTGAGATCGATCTCACATAAGCTCAGTAGGACACACATCGCCGCGCTTGGCAAGCACGGGCGCGAAAAATGCGCCGGCAGGCGGAAATCCCGCCGCAGGATCAGGCAGTTCAGGGGTGGGAGACGGAGCCGCGAATCACCAGCCGGGTGGGGAAGCGCACCTTCCGCGGCGGCATCGTGGCGCCGGCGAGCCGCTCCAGCAGCATGCTGGCGGCAAGCGGGCCGATCTCGGCGGTGGGCTGGGCGACGACGGTGATCTGCGGATCGGTGAAGGTCGCGAGATTGAAATCGTCGAAGCCGATCAGCGACACATCGTGGGGAATGCTGAGCCCCATGGTGCGCAGGCCGAGCAGGGCGCCCTGGGTCATCAGGCTGTCCACCGTGAACAGCGCGCTCGGCCGCTCGCGCCGGCTGAACAGGCGGATGGTGGCCTCGATCGCGTGTTCCACCGCCGAGCGGGAAACCGAAATCAGGCTGTCGTCGGCGGCAATGCCGTGGGCGGCGAGGGCGTTCTGATAGCCGGCGAGGCGCTCCTGAGCGGTAAAGATGTGGGAATCGTCGCGCAGGAAGCCGATGCGGCGGTGGCCGTTGGCGATGAGATAACTCACCGCCTCGCGCGCGCCGCCCTCATTGTCGACCACCACGCTGTCGCAGCGCACCGCGCGGGCGGCGCGGTCGATCAGCACGAACTGCGCCCCTTCGCGGGCAAGGCTGGCGATGTGGCGGGTGTCGGTGGCGGAGGCCGGGGCCACGATGAAGCCGCCGATGCCGAGCGCGCGCAGGCTCTCCAGCAGTTCCTTCTCCTGCTTCACCGATTCCTCGCTGCTGGCAATCAGCAGATTGTGGTGCTTGCGGCGCAGCTCGGTTTCCACATCGTGGGCGATGCGGGCAAAGAACGGGTTCTGGATATCGCCGGGCACGAAGCCGACGATGGGCAACTGACCGCTGCGCAGCGCCTGCGCCACGCGGTTGGTGCGGTAGCCCAGCTTTTCGGCCGCCTCCAGCACCCGCATGGCGGTCTCGTCGCCGACATAGCCATAGCTGTTGAGCGCCCGCGCCGCGGTGGCGCGCGAGACATTGGCTGCCGCGGCGATGTCCTTCAGGGTAACGGCTTTCTGCCTCACCGCGGGCCTCTCGTGGTGCGGGGGGAGGGCGTCACAGTCCGGCGCTGCGGGCGAGCAGGCTGGCGGCGGCCAGATCCTCCAGCGAGGCGCCGACGGATTTGAATACCGTGATGGCGGCCGGGTCGGTGCGGCCGGGGCGGGTGCCGCGGCACAGATCGAACAGGTCGGCGGCGATCTTCGCCTCACTGAGCGCGCCGGAGGCCAGCGGCTGGATGATGTCGCCGGCCTCGGCAAGCGCGCCCTCGCGGGTGTCGACCGCCACGAGCGCCGCGCGGGCGAACACCGCATCGTCGGCCTCGCGCATGTCGGGGCGGAAGCCGCCGACGAGATCGACGTGGGCGCCGGGCGAAAGGGCTGCGCCGGGAATGAGCGGGCGGGTGGAGAGGGTGGCGGCGGCGACGATATCGGCCCCGGAAACGGCTTCGGCGGCATCCGTGAAGGCTGTGAAGGCAACCTCGGGGCGGGCGTGGTCGGCGGCAAAGGCGCGGGTGCGGGCGGCATCGCGTCCGACGATGCGCACCTGCGCGATGGGGAAGGTGGCGCAGTAGGCGTCGATCAGGTTGGTGGCGACGCGCCCGGTGCCGAACACGGTCAGCACCGTGGAGGCCGGCCGGGCCAGGAAGGTGGCCGCCAGCACCGAGGCCGCCGCCGTGCGCCGCGAGGTGAGTTCGCCGCCGTCGATCTGGGCGATCATGGCCCCGGTCGCCCCGTCGCTCAGCATGTAGGCGGAGGAAACCGCCGGCAGACCCTTGTCGGCATTGCCGGGGAAGACGTTGACGATCTTCACGCCGATGTGCCCGCCGGCGCTCCAGGCCGGCATCAGCAGCAGCGTGCCGCCGGGCACGGTGTAGTGCGGGCGCGGCGGCGTTTCGCAGCCGGCGGCAAACATCGCCTTCAGCGCGGCGATCAGGTCCGGCCAGCCGAGGCCCTTCCGGACGGCTTCTGCATCGAACAGCTTCATCGGGAAGTCCTCCGGAACGGGATTGTCAGGCGCGGCGTTTCTGCTTCGGGCGGTGGCCGCTCATGTCGGCGCCGGCATCGGCCGGCATGCGGGCATAGAACAGGGTACCCGCCATGGCAAAGGCCGCCACTGCGACAAAGGCGGCGGTGAAGTCGGCCGGCACCAGCTGTTCCGCGGTGCGCCCGTCGAGGGCGACGGCGGCCGCCAGCACGCCGGTGGCCGTGCACACGCCGAGCGACAGCACCATCTGCTGGATGGTGGTGTAGAGGCTGGTGGCGGCGCTCATGCGCGCGCGCGGCAGGTCGGTATAGGCGACCGTGTTGCAGGCGGTGAACTGCAGCGACTGGAAGAAGCCGGCGGCGATCAGCACCAGATAGAGCACCGGCAGCGGCCAGCCCGGA
Source organism: Pseudoxanthobacter sp. (assembly GCF_036822375.1). Lineage (NCBI taxonomy): Bacteria > Pseudomonadati > Pseudomonadota > Alphaproteobacteria > Hyphomicrobiales > Segnochrobactraceae > Pseudoxanthobacter > Pseudoxanthobacter sp. The sequence continues at coordinate 6,458 of NZ_DAISHT010000060.1, forward strand.
CGGAAGGCGCCGATAAGGGCGATGAGCAGCGCCGAGAGCACCGCGTTCCACACCATGGTGGAGCGGAAGCCGAAACGGCGCAGGATCGGCCGGGCCACGATCTTCATGGCAAAGGAGCCGCCGGCGGCGGCAAAGGTGATGAGGCCGCTTTCGGCTGCGCTCATGCCGAAGCCGGTCTGCATCATCAGCGGCAGCAGGAACGGCAGCGCGCCGCCGGCAATGCGGGTCAGGGAGCCGCCATAGACCGAGGCGGCATAGGTGGAAACCTTCAGCAGCGTCAGGTCGAGGATGGGGCGGACATGATGGCGGGCGTGGACGGCGTAGGCGATGCCGAAGCCGATGCCGGCCATCACCAGCGATGCCGCCAGCAGGTCGGAGCCGGTCCGCCGGCTCAGCGTTTCCAGCCCGAACACGAGGCTGGCCAGTGCCGCGCCGGACAGAACGAAGCCGATGCCGTCGAACCGTCCGGGGGCGGGGCTGCGCACGTCCTCGATGACGCTGAAGGCGGCGATGACGCCGACGGCTGCCATCGGCAGGTTGATATAGAACGCCCAGTGCCATGACAGGTAGGTCGTGAAGAAGCCGCCCACCACCGGGCCCACCATCGGCCCGAGCAGGCCGGGCACCGTCATCCACGCCATGGCGGCGACGAAATCGCGCTTTTCCACGCTCTGCAGCAGCACGAGGCGGCCGACGGGCATCATCATCGCGCCGCCCAGCCCCTGCACGAGGCGGGCGGCCACCAGCATCGGCAGGCTGGTGGTGAGCGCGCAGGCCGCCGAACCCAGCGCGAACAGCACCATGGCGGCGGCGAACACGTTGCGCGAGCCGAAGCGGTCGGCCACGAAGCCGGAGGCGGGAATGAAGACGGCGAGCGCGATCAGGTAGGATGTGAGCGCCACGCTCATGTGCAGCACGGAGACGCCGAAATCGGCGGCCATGCCCGGCAGCGCTGTGGTCAGCACCGTGGCATCGAGCTGTTCCATGAACAGCGCGCCGGCGATGATGAGCGCCGTGAGACGGTAGTTGCGGGCGGTGCCGGGCACGGCCGGGCAGGACTGGTTGGCCATCTTGCAAAAACAAAAGCTGAGCCCGGGGGCGGAGACCGGGGATAACGGGCGGCAGGCGGGCAAAGGCTGAGGACAGTCCCGCCGGGATGTGGGAACCTTGCAGCCGGCGCGGGTGCCGTCCCGGTTCTTCGCACACCTGTCGTCACTGGCATGGCAATGAAGTCAGGGGTGGTTATCGCGCTGCCGCGGCCGGCCGGCAAGCCCCGCGGGCGCATGGCTCATGCGCCGGGCTGCCCGGCGCTGAGGCAGCGGAACGGTCCGGCCGCCTGCGCTTTGGGCGGTTGAACCGCGCGGATGAAGCGTGCGGCCCGGCCGGGCGCACCCGCTGCCGCCGCCTGCCGCGGGCGGCAAGAAACTTGAATGGAGAAGGCGCCGGGCCGGTTCCGGCGCCTGTCGTGCCCGCTCTGTCGCTGTGTCTGCTCTTTCGCCCGCCTTCCCGTTCGCGTGCCGTC
>NZ_DAISHT010000060.1:8079-16125 GCF_036822375.1 Pseudoxanthobacter sp.
GCCCGCTCTGTCGCTGTGTCTGCTCTTTCGCCCGCCTTCCCGTTCGCGTGCCGTCTGCCCGTCTGCCCGTCTGCCCGCCTGCCGCTTCGCCGTGCCCGTCGCCGTGCTGTGCCTGCCCTCCCGTTCCTGTTCCCGCCCCCGTTGCGGTCCGGCCGGTCTCCTGATCCCGCCGGCGCCTTTCACCGGCCGCCCCGTTTTCCGCCGTCCCGTGTTCCGGAGATTTTTCCACGATGTCGCAGCAACCGGTTTCGACGCTCAACGACCTCCATCAGGTGGGCGGACAGGAAGAGGAAAAGGCGCTGCGCGATACCATCCGCCGCCTCGGCAAGCTGCTGGGCGACACCGTGCGCGACCATCGCGGCGTGGCGATCTTCGACGTGGTGGAGCGCATCCGCCAGACCTCGGTCGCCTTCCACCGCTCCGACAACGAGGACGCCCGCGCCGAGCTTGAGGATCTGCTGTCGGCGCTGACCCCCGACGAGGCGGTGCCGATCGTGCGGGCCTTCGCCTATTTCTCCCATCTCGCCAACATCGCCGAGGATCAGCACAACATCCGCCGCCGGCGCGATCTGGCGCTGGCCGGCGCGCCGGCTGTGCAGGGCACGCTGGCGGAGGTGCTGGACCGGGCGCGCGAGGCGGGGCTGAAGGCGGCTGATATCCGCGCCTTCTTCGGCCGTGCGCTGGTCAGCCCCGTGCTGACGGCCCACCCGACCGAGGTGCGCCGCAAGAGCACCCTCGACCGCGAGCACGATATCGGCGCCATTCTGGCAGAGATGTCGCGCGTGTCGCTGACGCCGGCGGAACTGGCGGAGCGCAACGAGGCGCTGGAGCGGCAGGTGCTGACGCTGTGGCAGACCAACATGCTGCGCCAGAACAAGCTGACGGTGCGCGACGAGGTGGCGAACGGCATTTCCTATTACGGCACCACCTTTCTGGCCGCGGTGCCGGCGCTCTATGCCCGCCTTGAGGATGCGCTGGCGCGCATGGAGGGCAAGGATCCGGTGATGGTGCGCGATCGCGTCGCCCCGTTCCTGCGGATGGGCAGCTGGATCGGCGGCGACCGCGACGGCAACCCGTTCGTCACCGCCGAGGTGCTGCGCCAGACGGTGAACATGCACGCCCGCCGCGCCTTCCGTTTCTATCTGGACGAGCTGAACGTGCTGGGCACGGAGCTTTCGATTGCCGCCGACGTGGTGCCGGCAAGCGCGGAGCTGATGGCGCTGGCGCAGAGTTCGCCCGATCACTCGCCGCACCGGGCGGGCGAGCCCTATCGCCGTGCCATTGCCGGGCTCTATGCCCGCATCTGGGCAACCGCCGAGGCGCTCGACTGTCTGGAGGCCGGCCGTCCGCCGGCCGGTCCCGCACCGGTCTATGCCGATGCGCAGGCCTTCGCCGCCGATCTGGCCGTCATCGATGCCTCGCTGCGCGCCCATCAGGCCCGCGTGCTGGCCCGCGGCCGGCTCCGGACGCTGCGCCGGGCGGTGGACTGCTTCGGTTTCCATCTGGCGAGCCTCGATCTGCGGCAGAACTCGGCCGTGCACGAGCGCGTGGTGGCCGAGCTTTTCGAGGCGGTGCGCCCGGGCACGCACTATCTGGAGCTCGACGAGGCGGCGCGCATCGCGCTGCTGACGGACGAGCTGAAGACCGCCCGCCTGCTGTCCACCCCGTTCGTCGCCTACAGCGAGGAGACGGAGAAGGAACTGGCGATCTTCCGCACGGCGGCCGATGCCAAGGCCCGGTTCGGCCACTGGGTCATCCCCACCTGCATCATTTCCATGACGCAGGGCGTGTCCGATCTTCTGGAACTGGCGCTGCTGCTGAAGGAAGTCGGCATCGTGCGGGCCGACGGCACCTCGGGCGTGCATCTGGTGCCGCTGTTCGAAACCATTGAGGATCTGCGCAATTCGTCCGGGGTGATGGATGCGCTGCTGTCGCTGCCGGTCTACCGCGCGCTGGTGGCCTCGCGCGGGGACGAGCAGGAGGTGATGCTCGGCTATTCCGACAGCAACAAGGACGGCGGCTTCGTCACCTCCGGCTGGGAACTCTACAAGGCCGAGATCGGGCTGGTGGAGGTGTTTGCCCGCCACGGCGTGCGCATGCGCCTGTTCCACGGCCGCGGCGGCTCGGTCGGCCGCGGCGGCGGGCCGAGCTTCGATGCCATTCTGGCCCAGCCGGGCGGGGCGGTGGACGGGCAGATCCGCATCACCGAGCAGGGCGAGATCATCTCGTCCAAATATGCCAATGCCGAGGTGGGGCGCACCAACCTTGAGGTGCTGGCCGCCGCGACGCTGGATGCGAGCCTGCTGCAGCCGCGCGAGAGTGCGCCGGACCCGGCCTTCCTCGATGCCATGGAGGAGATCTCGGCCGCGGCGTTCGCCGCCTATCGCGGCCTCGTCTACGAGACGCCGGGTTTCGAGACCTATTTCTGGGAATCGACCGTCATCAACGAGATCGCCACCCTCAACATCGGTTCGCGGCCGGCGGCGCGGCGCAAGACGCGGCGCATCGAGGATCTGCGCGCCATTCCGTGGGTGTTCTCGTGGGCGCAGTGCCGGCTGATGCTGCCGGGCTGGTTCGGCTTCGGCAGCGCCATTGCGGCGTGGCTCAAGGCCAACCCGGAACGCGGCTATCCCTTCCTGCAGCAGATGTATCGTGCCTGGCCGTTCTTCCGCACCCAGCTTTCCAACATGGACATGGTGCTGGCGAAGAGTTCGCTGGCCATCGCCTCGCGCTATGCCGGCCTTGTGGAGGATGAGGACCTGCGCAACGCCATCTTCCCGCGCATCGAGGCGGAATGGCATGCCACGGTGGACGCGCTGAAGACCATCATGGGCCACGAGCGGCTGCTGGAGGATAATCCGCTGCTGGAACGCTCCATCCGCCAGCGTTTTCCCTACATGGATCCGCTCAACCATGTGCAGGTGGAGCTGCTGCGGCTGCACCGCTCCGGCAGCGAGAGCAATGCCAATGTCTTGACGGGCATCCAGCTGACCATCAACGGTATCTCGGCCGGGCTGCGCAACAGCGGCTGAGCCGGTCAGGGGAAGGGCGCGCCCTGCAGCACGCGTCGCAGGGCCCGGAGCAGGCATGTTCGCATCGAACGGGGCGGTGGCCGCCCGCATCGCCACCGGCGAGAAGAGACGGCGCCGGCGGCTGCGCGTGGTGTTCAACTATGCCATCGCCGTGCTGGCGCCGGTGGCGGCCCTCGGGCTTTCGGTGGCGATCGGCCGGCCCGACGACCATGCCATGGTGTTCCTGTTCCTCGGCGTGGCGGTGGTGGCGGCGGCCTGCCGCGGCTTCGGCCCGGCCATGGTCGGCATTCTCATCGCGCTGGCCGCCGGGCCCGGCTGGGTCAGCCGCCACGGCGGTTTCGGCGTGCCCGATGCTGCGGTGCTGACGGCGTTCGCCGTCGGCTGCGCGCTGACGCTGCGCCTCGGCCTGCGTCTGGAGGCCGAGCGGCGCATCGGGGCCGCCCGCACGCGCGAGCTGCTGGCCCGCGAGGCGCACCTGCAATCGATTCTCGATACCGTGCCGGAAGCCACCATCGTCATCGACGAAGCGGGCGTCATGCGGTCGTTCTCGCCGGCGGCGGTGGCGCTGTTCGGTTATCCGGCGCATCTGGCGGTGGGGCGCAACGTGTCGCTGCTGATGCCGGCCATGGAGCGCGGCCGCCACGACGGCTACCTGCAGCGCTATCTGGAAACCGGCGAGCGCCACATCATCGGCACCGGGCGGATCGTGACCGGGATGCGGGCTGACGGCTCGACCTTTCCCATGGAACTCACGGTCGGCGAGGCCCACTCGCCGGACGGCCGCTTCTTCACCGGCTTCGTGCGCGACCTGACCGAGCGGCAGCAGACGGAAGCCCGCCTGCGGGAACTGCAGACCGAACTCGTCCACATCTCGCGCCTGACCGCCATGGGCGAGATGGCCTCCACGCTGGCCCATGAGCTGAACCAGCCGCTGTCGGCCATTGCCAATTACCTGAAAGGCTCGCGCCGCATTCTGGAGGGCAACACCGACGCCCGCGCGCCGATGCTGCGCGATGCGCTGGACAAGGCGGCCGAGCAGGCGCTGCGGGCCGGCCAGATCATTCGCCGGCTGCGTGAATTCGTCGCGCGCGGGGAGAGCGAACGCCGGGTGGAAAATCTGGGCCGGCTGATCGACGAGGCCAGCGCGCTGGCGCTGGTGGGCGCCCGCGAACTGGATGTGCGCGTCCGTTTCGTGAACGAAGCGCCCGTCGATCTCGTGATGGTCGACAAGGTGCAGATCCAGCAGGTGCTGCTGAACCTCATTCGCAACGCGGTGGAGGCGATGAGCGGTTGCGCAAAGCGCGAACTTGTCGTCTACACCGGAGCGGCCGAGGAAGATATGATCGTCATCAAGGTTGCGGATACGGGCCCCGGTCTGGCACAGGAGGTCCGTGAGCATCTGTTTCAGCCGTTCGTAACCACCAAGCGCCATGGCATGGGTGTCGGTCTGTCGATTTCACGAACCATCGTCGAGGCCCACGGCGGGCGCATCTGGGCCGAGGCCAATGCCGGGGGCGGCACCGTGTTTGCGTTCACGCTGCGGGCTGTGATGTCGGAGGAGCTCGCCGATGAGTCATGAGAGCCTGAGCCGCGACGCGCCGGTCCATGTGATCGACGATGACGAGGCGGTGCGCGATTCGCTGTCTTTCCTTCTGGCGAGTGCGGGGCTCAATGTCGTGGCCCATGAATCGGCCACGGCCTTTCTGGAGATCCTGCCGCAGTTCTCCACCGAAACCGGCTGCGTCATCACCGACGTGCGCATGCCCGGCCTGTCGGGCATCGAGCTGCTGCAGCGCCTGAAGGCGATGGGTGTGGCGCTGCCCGTGATCGTGATCACCGGCCATGGCGATGTGCCGCTGGCGGTGGAGGCGATGAAGACCGGGGCGGTCGACTTTTTCGAGAAGCCGTTCGACGACGAGGCCCTGCTGTCGGCGGTGGAATCGGCGCTGAACCTCAATGAGCGCACCGTGCGCCGGCGGCTGGAGCAGGCGGAAATCGAGGAGCGGCTCGCCGCCCTCACCACCCGCGAGCGGCAGGTGCTGGACGGGCTGGTCGTCGGGCAGGTCAACAAGACCATTGCCTTCGACCTCGGCATCAGCCCGCGCACCGTGGAAATCTACCGCGCCAACGTGATGACGAAGATGCAGGCCGCCAGTCTGTCGGATCTGGTGCGCATGGCGCTGACCGCGGAGATCATTCCGCTGAACCGCGAGAGCCCGCACGGCTGAGACGCCGGCGGCGCGGGCCGCCCGTTGTGGCGCACAGGCAACAGCGCTGTCTCCGTCCCGGTGCCTGCCTTGCGGGCTTGACCTGAATCAAGGCAGAGGCGGCGGCGACGGCCCGATTGTCTGCACGATGGCGGCATGGTCACCGTCGTTGCAATGCAGGACCGACCCGAGGCGGGGGGCTGCGGGTCGAAGGAGCGCACCATGGCACTCAAGGGCAGCGTGGAGGGGGGCTCACGGCCGTCTGCGCAGCGGTCGGTCATCGTGGTCGATGACGATCAGGCCGTCTGTCATTCCCTGCGCTTCGCCCTTGAGATCGAGGGCTACCGGGTTCAGCTCTATTACAATGCCGACGCCGTTCTGGCGGCGCGCGGCGCCGCGGCCAGCGAGGCCTGTCTGGTGGTCGATTACCACCTGCCGGGCATGAACGGGCTGGATCTGGTGCAGCAGCTGCGCCGCCGGACCCCCGGTATGAACGCCATTCTCATCACCACCGGGCCGAGCGAGCGGGTGCGCACCGCGGCGGAAGATGCCGGTGTGGTGATCGTGGAAAAACCGCTGCTCGGCAACGCGCTGGCCGAGGCGATCCGCCACTCGTTCTGCGCTTCCTGAGGCGGCTGCCGGGCGGCTTTCCGCCCGCGCTCTTCCGTCGCCCCGTCCCGGCTTTTCCCTGTCGGCCCTGCCGCCTGCGCGCCGGGTTGTCGCCTGCAGCGACGACCCGTCATGGCTGCGCTGTGCCGGCTGCGCACCGTGGCCGGAGGCCGTGCGGAAGGGCGCCGGAAGCCCATTGACTCTCCCGTCTGAATCGGAACAGAAAGAGAACATGAACGGAGTTCGGGGATGATGATCCTCGAATCGGATTTTAATCCTTTTCGGGCAGCCGGACGGAGGAGAAGCCATGGCACAGGCGGCGCAGCCCGCGGCCCCGGCCGTTTCGCTGGCGGCTCTGCGGGCGGAGGTGCGGGCGCTGGAGGGCCGGCCGGACAGCGGCGGGCGGCTCGCCTTCGGCATCGCGGAAATCGACCGCCGGCTGCCGGGGGGAGGCCTGCCGCTCGGTGCCCTGCATGAAGTGGAGGGCGGCGGGGCCGACCGGGCGGCCGGCGCGGCAGCGGTGCTGTTCGTGGCCGGCATTCTCGCCCGCCGCGGCGGGGCGGTGCTGTGGTGCGTGGAGCGCTGCGATCTCTATGCCCCGGCGCTGGCGGCCGTCGGGCTCGATCCCGCCCGCCTCATCGTGGCGGAGGCGGGCGGGGCGGTGCTGGCGGCGATGGAGGAGGGGCTGCGCCACGGCGGTCTTGCCGGTGTGGTGGGGGAAAGCGGACGGCTGGATCTGACCGCCTCCCGCCGCCTGTCGCTGGCCGCGGAAGCGGCCGGCACGCCGGCCTTCGTGCTGCGCCGGCGCCGTTTTGCGGCCGGCGGCGGCACGCCCCGCGGGCGGGGCGAAGAACCGGCCGCCGCACCGACGGCTGCGGCCACCCGCTGGCAGGTGGCGCCGCTGCCCTCCGGTCTTCCGGCGGTTCTGGCGCGGGCGGGCGATGGCGGCCGCACCGGCCTTGCCCGTCCGCTCTGGCATCTCTTCCTGACCCGCTGCCGTAACGGCGAGCCGGGAGGCTTCGTTGTGGAGGCGTGCGATGACGAAGGACACCTTGCCCCCGGCCCCGCTTCAGTTTCTCTCCCCGCAGCCGCCCCTCTCTCCGCCGCGGGGGCGGGCGCGCCGGATCGTCGTGCTGGCCCTGCCGCAGTGGGCGATCGAGCGCCGCGGCCGCGCGGCCGCATCGTCGCCTTCCCCGGAGCGGGACGGCCGGGCGCTGGTGCTGGCCGCCTCTGAAGGCCGCCGCCGCATCGTGACCGCGCTCAACGGGCCGGCGCGGGCGGCGGGGCTGAAGGCCGGCATGGCGCTGTCCCATGCCCGGGCGCTGGTGCCGGACGTGATCGTTGAGGAGGCCGACCCGGCCGGCGACGAGGCCGCACTGGTCCGCCTCGCGCTGTGGGCCGGGCGCCATTACAGCCCCGTGGTCGGCACAGCCCTGCCGGCGGGCCTCATCATCGAGGCCACGGGCGTGGCCCATCTCTTTTCCGGCGAGGCTGCCCTGCTGGACGATATGGCCGGCCGGCTGGCCCGCAACGGCTTTTCCGCCGTTGCCGCCATGGCCGGCACGGTGGGGGCGGCCCATGCCCGGGCCTGGTTCGGTGCCGGCGGGGCGGTGCGGCTGGTGGCGCCCGGCGGGGAGGCGGCCGCGGTTGCCCCGCTGCCGCTTGCCGCCCTGCGGCTCGATGCGGAAACCGTGGCCGCGCTCGCCCGCCTCGGCTTCCGCACCATCGGCGATCTGGCCGCCACGCCGCGGGCGCCGCTGGTGCGCCGGTTCGGCCCGCTGGTGGGGCGCCGGCTCGATCAGGCGCTCGGCCTTGCCGGCGAACCGGTCTGCCCGGTCACGGCGGCGGCGGCGGTTTCCGTCTCCCGCCGGCTGGCCGAGCCGATCGCCACGGCGGCCCAGATCGCGGCGCTGACGGCGCTGCTGGTGCAGGCGCTGTGCGGGCGTCTGGCCGTTGCCGGGCTGGGGGCGCGGCAGCTCGACCTGCTGTTCGAGCGGGTCGACGGGGCGGTGGAGGCGGTGCGCATCGGCACCGCGCAGCCGACCCGCGACGGCGCCCATCTCCTCCGCCTGCTGGGTGAGCGGCTCGGGACGCTGGAGCCCGGCTTCGGCTTTTCCGCCGGCCGGCTCGTCGCCGTGCGCGCCGACCGTTTCGCCGGCGAGCAGAAGGCGGCGGCGTTCGGCGGCGAGGAGACCGGC
>NZ_DAISHT010000060.1:16225-18504 GCF_036822375.1 Pseudoxanthobacter sp.
GCGAGGAGACCGGCAGCGATCTTGCGGCCCTGATCGACCGGCTGGAAAACCGCCTCGGCCCGGGCCGGCTCTACCGTCTGGCCCCGGTGGAAAGCGATGTGCCGGAGCGCGCCCAGCGCCGCGCCGCCCCGCTCGGCGCCTTTCCGGCCATGCCGAAGCCGGTTTGCCGCGGCGGGATGCAGCTTCGCCCGCCGCGCCTGCTCGCCCCGCCCGAACCCATCGAGACGCTGGCCGTGCTGCCGGATCATCCGCCGGCGCGGTTCGTCTGGCGCGGCACCGTCCATCGCATCGCGCGGGCCGACGGGCCGGAACGCATTTTCGGCGAATGGTGGAAGCGGGCGGCGGAAAGCGAGGCGGTGCGCGATTATTTCCAGCTTGAGGACGAGAGCGGGGCCCGTTTCTGGGTGTTCCGGGCCGGCAACGGCGAGGATGCGGCCACCGGCTCCCAGCGCTGGTTCCTGCACGGGCTGTTCGCATGAGCGCGCCGGCCCCGCCGCTGCCGCCGTTCGCCCTCGGCGGCTCCGTCGAGTTGCAGGCGACATCGAACTACAGCTTCCTGCGCGGGGCCTCGCACCCTCATGAGCTGTTCGCGGCGGCGGCCTCGTTCGGCTACGAGGCTCTTGCCATCACCGACCGCAATTCGGTTGCCGGCCTCGTGCGCGCCCATCTGGCGGCGCGGGAGACGGGCGTGCGCCTCATTCCCGGCTGCCGGCTCGACCTTGAGGATGCGGGCGTGCTGGTCTATCCGGGCGACCGGCCGGCGTGGAGCCGGCTCTGCCGGCTTCTGACGCTGGGCAAGCGGCGGGCCGGCAAGGGCGGCTGCCGGCTGGGCTGGGACGATCTGGCCGACCATAGCGAAGGTCTCGTCGCGGTTCTGCTCTGCGAGGACGAGGCGCCGCCGGGCTTTCGTCTGGCGCGCCTGAAGGCGACGTTCGGCGACCGGGCCTATCTGGCGCTGACGCTGCACCGCCGCCCCGGCGATGCGGTGCGCCTTGCCACGCTGGAGGCGGCGGCGGCCGCGGCCGGCGTGGCCACGGTGGTGACGGGCGACGTGCTGTTCCACGAACCCGGCCGCCGCCGGCTGCAGGATGTGCTGACCTGCATCCGCGAGGGCTGCACCATCGACGAGGCGGGCTTCCGCCTCAACCGCCATGCCGACCGCCACCTGAAGCCGCCGGCGGAGATGGCCCGCCTTTTTGCCCGCCATGCCGGGGCGCTGGCCCGCACCCGCGAGATTGCCGCCCGGCTCCGCTTCAGCCTCGACGATCTCACTTACCAGTACCCGGACGAGACGGACGGCGAGGGCACGCCCGCTCAGGAGGCGCTGGAGCAGCGCACCTGGGCCGGGGCCCGCGCCCATTATGGCGTCCCCCTGCCGCCGGCGGTCGAAAGCCAGCTCCGCCACGAACTGAAGCTCATCGCCGAACTGGCCTATGCGCCCTATTTCCTCACCGTCCACCGCATCGTGTCCTTTGCGAAGGCGGCCGGCATTCTGTGTCAGGGGCGGGGCTCTGCGGCCAATTCTGCGGTGTGCTTCGTGCTCGGCATCACCGCCATCGATCCCCGCGACGGCAACCTGCTGTTTGAGCGCTTCATCAGCGAGGCGCGCCGCGAGCCGCCGGATATCGATGTCGATTTCGAGCATCAGCGCCGCGAGGAGGTGATCCAGTGGATCTATGGCACCTACGGCCGCGACCATGCCGCGCTCACCGCCGTCGTCACCTGCTATCGCGCCCGCGGGGCAGTGCGCGATGTCGGCAAGGCACTGGGGCTGGAGGAAGATCTCGTCACCCTGCTGGCCGGCCAGATCTGGGGCTGGAGCAACCGCGGGGTGAGCGACGGGCAGGCGGCGGATCTGGGGCTGGACCTGTCCGACTACCGGCTGTCGGCGGCGCTGGAGCTTGCCCGCACGCTGGTCGGCTTTCCGCGCCACCTGTCGCAGCATCCGGGCGGCTTCGTGCTGACCCGCGACCGCCTCGACGATCTCGTGCCCATCGAGCCGGCGGCCATGGAGAACCGGCAGGTGATCGAGTGGGACAAGGACGACATCGACATCCTGAAATTCATGAAGGTCGATGTGCTGGGCCTCGGCATGCTCGGCTGCCTGCGCCGCTCGTTCGAACTGCTGGCCGCCTGCAAGGGCGAGGCGCTCACCCTTTCCACCGTGCCCGGCGACGACGCCGCGACCTATGACATGATCTGCCGGGCCGATACCATCGGCGTGTTCCAGATCGAGAGCCGGGCGCAGATGGCGATGCTGCCGCGCCTGAAGCCGCGCA
>NZ_DAISHT010000061.1:0-11475 GCF_036822375.1 Pseudoxanthobacter sp.
CTCCGTCGCCGACTATGGCCTCGTCGCCGATATCTTCGACGCCGTTCCCGCGCTGGCACAATCGGCCTGACAACGGCCGCCGGCCGTTCTGACGGAGATGACGAAACGGGCGCCACACGGCGCCCGTTGTGTTTCGGGCAGCCGCACTGCGCCATTTAGTCTGGAAGACTTCCATTCTGCTGTGGGACAGCGAGGAACGATATCGGGAAAAAGCGCCTGCTCCCGCCTCTTCTTGCCCGATTCCGGTGGGTTACGTCGATTGTGACTTCAATCAATGTGGCGCCGCCCGATTGGTTCTCTGTATCCTGAAACTGCAAGTCGGAGCGACTCGCAGTTTTATCTGCCGGCAGGGCGATGCCCGATGACACCTCATCGCGGTTGCAGCCCGGCTGAAGGGCGCACGCGCCCCTGCCGGCGGCGGAACCAGTCAGGGCGGAGCCGATGAAGCGCATTCCTCTCTACGATGTCAGCCACGGCACCGTGTGCGTTGCCGCCGTGCTGGCCGGCCCGGAAGACGAGGCCCGCCTGCGGGCGCTCGGCCTCCATGCCGGCAGCCGGATCGAGGTCGTTCAGCACAACGGCCGGGGCGGCCTTCTGGTGTCGGTCAACGACGACGCCCGCCTGCTGCTGGACGCCGCAACGGCCCGCAGCGTGCTGGTGGCACGGCCGGAAGAAGCCGTCGCCACCACCACGATTGCCACCCTGAAGGCGGGCGACCGTGCCCGCATCGTCGGTCTCGGGCGCGAGGCGCACGGCCGCGCCGCGCTGGAATATCGCCAGCGCATCATGGCCATGGGCCTCACGCCCGGCGTGGAATTCCAGATGGGACGCGTGGCGCCGCTGGGCGACCCGGTCGAAATCCGCGTGCGCGGCTTTTCCATGAGCCTGCGCAAGGCGGAAGCCGCGCTTCTGGCCGTCGAGAAACTCCCGGAGGAAGCATGATGGCCCCCCGCGCGAACGAGGCGGTGACGGTTGCCATGGTCGGCAACCCGAACTGCGGCAAGAGCACGCTGTTCAACGCGCTGACCGGCGCCCGCCAGCAGGTGGGTAACTGGCCCGGCGTAACGGTGGAAAAGAAGGTTGGCAGCTACGGCTTCCGCGACACCGCCGTTTCGGTCGTCGATCTGCCCGGCGTCTATTCGATCGGCGCCACCGTACAGATCTCCGAAGACGAGCGGGTTGCCCGCGACTACGTCCTGTCGGGCGAAGCCGACCTCATCGTCAACATCATCGATGCCTCCAATCTGGAGCGCAATCTTTACCTCACCACGCAGTTGCTGGAAATGCGCGTGCCGCTGGTGGTGGCGCTCAACATGATGGATATCGCCCGCCGCCGCGGGCTGGCACTCGATGCGGCGGCGCTGTCGCGGGCCCTCGGCTGCCCGGTGGTGGAGGTGGTGGCCGCCCGCGGCACCGGCATCGCGTCGTTGAAGGAGGCGGTTGCCCGCCTCGCCGCCGCCCCGCGCCCGGCCGCGACCGAGCCGGATTACGGCCCGCTCATCGGCAGCCATGTCGCCACCATCGCCGCCCGCCTTGCGGAACTGGGCGTGCAGGAGCCCCGCTGGCGGGCCCTGAAGCTGATCGAGGGCGATGCGCTGTCGCCGGCCGAAGCCGGCACACTGGCCGGCACCGACGTGGCCGCCGCCCGCGCCGCAGTGGAAGACGCCTACGGCGAGGACTGCGACATCGTCATCGCCGACCAGCGCTTCAGCTTCATCACCGCGGTGGTGGAAGACGCCGTCACCCGCCCGCGGCAGGCCACGCGCACGCTGTCGGACCGCATCGACCGCGTCGTGCTCAACCGCTTCCTCGGCATCCCGATCTTTCTGGCGATGATGTACCTGATGTTCGTGTTCACCACCAACATCGGCGGCGCCTTCATCGATTTCTTCGACCAGTTCTTCGGCGCCCTGTTCGTCGACGGCACCCGGCAGCTTCTGGAGGCCGCCGGCGCGCCGGCCGTGCTGCAGGTCATTCTGGCCAGCGGCATCGGCGGCGGCATCCAGACGGTGGCGACCTTCATTCCGGTCATCGCGTTCCTGTATCTGTTCCTCTCCTTTCTGGAAGACTCCGGCTACATGGCCCGCGCCGCCTTCGTCATGGACCGGGCGATGCGCGCCATCGGCCTGCCGGGCAAGTCGTTCGTGCCGCTCATCGTCGGCTTCGGCTGCAACGTGCCGGCGATCATGGCCACCCGCACGCTCGACAACCGCCACGACCGCATCCTGACCATCATGATGGCGCCGTTCATGTCGTGCGGCGCGCGCCTGCCGGTCTATGCGCTGTTTGCGGCCGCCTTCTTTCCCCTCAGCGGCCAGAACCTCGTGTTTGGCCTCTACATCATCGGCATTCTGGCGGCGGTCGGCACCGGCCTGCTGCTGAAGAACACCGTGCTGAAGGGGCAGGTTTCGCCGTTCATCATGGAACTGCCGCCCTACCACATCCCGACCGTGCAGACCGTGGTGCTGCGGGCGTGGGACCGGCTGAAGGCGTTCCTGTTCCGCGCCGGGCAGGTGATCGTGCCGGTGGTGATGGTGCTGAGCTTCCTCAATGCGCTGGGCACCAACGGCAGCTTCGACAATGCCGACAGCCGCACCTCGGTGCTCTCCGAGATCGGCCGCACCATCACCCCGGTGTTCGCGCCGATGGGCATGCAGGAAGACAACTGGCCGGCCGCGGTGGGCGTCTTCACCGGCATTCTCGCCAAGGAGGCGGTGATCGGCACGCTGAACGCGCTCTACGGCCAGATCGGCGCCGCGGAAGCCGGCGATGCGCCGGCCGGCGACGAGGCGACCATCGCGCAGAAGATCGGAGGCGCGTTCGCCACCATTCCCGCCAATCTCGGCGCGGTTGCGGGCGTGCTGGGCGATCCGCTGCAGATGGATGTTTCCTACACCGCCGCAGGCGCCGGCGCGGCCGAAGAGCTTGAGATGAACGTCTCGGCCTTCACCGCCATGGCCGCCCGCTTCGACGGACAGGCGGGGGCCTTCGCCTACCTGCTGATGATCCTGCTCTACATGCCGTGCGTCGCCACCATGGGGGCGATCTATCAGGAAATCGGCTGGCGCTGGGCCGCCTTTGCGGCCGTCTGGACCACCGGCCTCGGCTGGAGTGCGGCGACGGTGTTCTACCAGAGCGTCCGCTTTCAGGCCCACCCGGCCGGTTCGGCGATGCTCATCGGCGGCTGCCTTGCGGCACTGGCCGCCGCCGGCCTGGCGCTGCGGGCGGCCGGGGCCGCCTCGGCCCGCGCGCGGCCGGTCTTCGGCGCCGGCGTGCCCGGCAGCCAGCCCACGGGAGCGGAATGATGGCCACCCTGAGCGACGTCAAAGCCTATCTGCGCCAGCGCGGCCGGGCGAGCGAAGGCGATATCGCCATTGCCCTCGACACCAGCGCGGAGAATGCCCGCGCGCTGCTGGAGATGTGGCAGGGCAAGCAGCGCGTCCGGCTGGTGACAGCGGCCTGCGGCACCTGCGGCAGCCATATCTGCAGCTGCGCGGCAACGCCGGCGCACAGCATCTGGGAGTGGATCGGTGACCGGCCAGCCTGAACCGACCGGCGCGGGACCGGGCGCGAGCGTGCCCGATCTCGGCCCTTTTCTGCACCTGCGGCGGTTCCTGTCGATCGCCCACCATGTGCCGGGGCGCATCCGCATCCGCCTCGACATGGCCGCGCTCGCCCACCTGCCGCAGGTCGATGCCAGCCCCTTTGTGGCCTTCGCCGGCCGCATTCAGGGGGTCACGGCCACGCGCGTCAACGCCGCGGCGCTGTCGGTGGTGGTGGACTACGACACCGCCCGCATTCCGATGGCGGTCTGGCCGGCATTGCTGACGGCCGGCCCCGACGAGGTGACCGCCATCCTCATCCGCCACAGCGCCTGACGGCGGCCCATCCATTCCGAACAGACGCCCCCGGCGGATCTGCCCCGGCCGATCCGCCCCAGAAGGAGATCAGGTGATGTCGAAGCACAGCGGATCGCAGAACGGCGGCTGGCAGGCCGGCCCGGGCGGCGGCTGGAGCAACTGGCAGGCCGGCCCGCAATATGGCGGCCAGCAGCACTATGGCGCCGGGCCCTATGGCGCGGGCCCGCAGGCCGGTCCGCAGCGGCGCATCGATGCCCTCGATGTGCTGGAAGGCATGCTGCAGGACGGGCTGAGCCTTTCCAACATCACGCGCATTGCGCGCGCCAGCGGCTCGCGCTTCTGGCTCGGGGCGGCCATCGGCGCCGGTGTCGTGGTGTTTCTCAACCGCTCCGACGTGCGCGCCACCGTTTCCGGCGCGCTGAACCGCACCCGCGCCCCGAAGGACCCCGGCGACGCCCCGCGGTAACGGACGGCCCGGCCGCCCTTAATCCCTCTTCGTGCAGGAACGAGACCATGTCCGACAACAACGAGGATGCCGCCGGCGGCATCCATTATCACTATCATTTCTATGGCGCCGGCGCGGCCGCCCCCGGCAGCCAGCCGGGCCAGCCGGCGCCCGATGCGCCGCCGCCCTTCCCCCCCGGCTTCGGCCCGGGCTTCGGTGCCGGCGGGCCCGGACCCGGCGCAGCCAACGCCCACCAGCACCCGGGCGCCGATTCGCTCATCAAGGGGCTCGTGGTCGGTGCCGGCGTGGCCTATCTGCTCAGCAACGAAACCGCCCAGCGCGCCATCCTGCGCACCGCCGTTCAGGCCTGGACAGCGGTGCAGGGCGGGCTTGCGGAGCTGAAGGAGCGCATGCACGACGCCGAGGCCGAGGTGGCGGCCGCCGCCGCCGCGACGCCGCCGGCCGAAGCGGCCGCGCAAACCCCGCCGGACGCCGCCGCGGCCGCCCCGCTGCAGGAGGCCGCCGCCGGCCCGGATGCCGCCGTCGCGCCGGATGTCATTCCGGGCGTCATCGCCGCCCGCAACTGAGAGGCCCCGGCGTGCCGACGATCGTTCATGAAATGCCCCGGCGGCTGCGGCTGAAGTTCGGCCGCGCGCCGGCCTCCCGCCTTGCGGCGGCGGCAGCGGCCGTGCGCAGCCTTGCCGGCGTTCGTTCGGTGCGCATGGTGTCCGCGTGCGGCTCGCTGGCCGTCGCCTATGACGGCAGCGCCGCTCTGCGCGGACAAATCCTGCGGCTGGCGGCAAACCCGCCGCCGGAGCCGCCGCCGGTGGCCTGCCAGCCGCCGGCCTCCGACGGTGCGGGCGTTGCGCTGGCGGCGGCGGCGGTTGCCGCCTCGCTGGTGCTGCCCCGCCCGGCCGCCGCGGTCCTCACCTTCGCCAATGTCGCCGGCACGGTGTGGCGCGGCATCGAAGCCGCGATCCGCCACGGGATGAAGGTGGAGGTGCTGGACGCGCTGGCCATCAGCCTGCCGACGCTGCGCGGCGAATATGCCACCGCCAACTTCACCCGCTTCCTCGTCGAACTGGCCGGCTATATCGAATCCACCACCGTGGAGCGCTCCGACGAGCTGCTGCGCTCGCTTCTGCACCGCGCCCCCGACGACGTGTGGGTGGAACAGGACGACGGCGAACTGCGGCAGGTGCCTTTCGCCAGCCTTGCCGGCGGGGAGCGCCTTGCGGTCGGCCTCGGCGAGACCGTTCCCGTCGACGGCACCGTCATCGCCGGCGACGCCTATGTCGACCAGTCGGCGGTCACCGGCGAGAGCCTGCCTCTGCCGCGCAGCCCCGGCGATGCCGTGCTGGCGGGCAGCATCGTCACCGAGGGCCGCCTGCTGGTGCGGGCCGAACGGGTCGGCTCGGCCACCACCACGGGCCGCATCGCGCGCTATATTCAGGACGCACTGGAACGCCCGGCGGAAATCCAGTCGGTTTCCGATGCGCTGGCCGACCGGCGGGTCGGCATCACGCTGGCGTCCGCCGCCGGCGTCTTTGCGCTGACGCGCGACTGGCGGCGGCTGGAATCGGTGTTCATGGTCGACTATTCCTGCACCGTGAAGCTCGGCACGCCGATCGCGCTGAAGACGGCGATGTACAATGCCGCCCGCAACGGCTGTCTGGTGAAGAGCGGGCCGGCGCTGGAGGCACTGGCGGGCGTCGACACCATCGTGTTCGACAAGACCGGCACCCTCACCCACAACACGCTTGAGGTGACCGACATCTGCCCCCTCAGCCCGGAGGTGGACGAGGCCGGCGCCGTTGCCATGGTGGCCTCTCTGGGCGAGCACACCAGCCACCCGATCGCCCGCGCGGTGGTCGATCTGGCCCGCAGCCGCCGGCTGGCCCACATTCCCCACGAGGACGTGAACTTCATCGTCGGCCACGGCGTGGAAAGCCGCATCGGCGGCGACACCGTGCGCTTCGGCAGCCGGCACTATCTGGAAGACGACGAGAACATCTCCTTTGCCCGCCAGCGGGCGCTGGTGGCGGATTTTCAGGCCGCGGGCAAATCGCTGCTCTATGCCGCGCGCAACCGCCGCCCGCTGGCGGTCTTCGCCCTGCGCGACCGGCTGCGCGGCGAGAGCCCGCAGACCATCGCCCGCCTGCGCGCCCTCGGCATCCGCCGCATCGTCATGATCACCGGCGATCACCGCGCCAAGGCGCTGGCCTTCGGCGAGGCACTGGGGCTGGACGCCGTGCACTACGAGCAGCAACCGGAGGACAAGGCCGGCATCATCGCGCAGCTCCGGGCCGATGGCGCGCGCATCGCCTATGTCGGCGACGGGGTCAACGACGGCCCGGCGCTGATGGCGGCCGATGTCGGCATCGCCATGCCGCGCGCCGCCGACATTGCCCGCGCCACCGCCGATATCGTGCTGACAGAGGATCGCCTCGACCGCCTCGCCGACATGGTGGCCCTGTCGCAGCAGACGATGAAGCTGATCCACTCCAACTTCCGCGTTGCCGTCGGCGCCAACACCGCCATCCTCGCCGGTGCGGCCGGCGGCGTTCTGCCGGCGCTGACCACGGCGACGCTGCACAACGGCGTCACCATCGCGGTGCTGATCCGCTCGCTCATCGCCGGCAGCCGCCGGGCGGCCTGAGGCCGGCCGGCAGGGCGGGACTGCAGTAAGACGGGACTGCGGCAAGCCAGAACTGCGGCAAGACGGGATTCCGGAATCGTTGTCGCCGGATGCAAAGTGATGTAAAAATAAGCATTAGCCGCCTATGGGCCGGGCTTCGCCCCTGCCGCGTGCGGAACAGGCCTCCCCGGAAGGGCTTTCCGGGGGCGCCGCCGCTTCCGGCAAACGACAACCGTCGCAGGGCTTTGTCCGTGCCCGGGCCGGCAGTGGCCGGAAACGCCGGGGCTGCGTGATGCGCATCGGCGGGGTTCCGGCCGGGTGGTCGCTACCTCCAGCGGGAGGGCGTTGTCATGAGTGCCTCGGTTGTCGCCCCTGTCCTGATTGCCCTGTCGATCCTGATCGTGTTCACGCCGATCTTCTTCCCCCACGGGGCGATGGTCGTGCTGCAGGACGCCGGCTATCTGGCGGGCATCGTGCTGCTCTATCTGCTGCTGGTGCTTCTGTTCTTCCACTGAAGGCTGCCCGCAGGACGGCCGCCGGCCTCAGTGATGCCCCGGCCTCAGTGATGCCCCGGCCTCAGTGATGATCGTGCGCGCACTGGCCATGGTCGGCCAGAACCTGAATCACGCGGCACTCGCCCACCCGCCCGTGATGGCATTCCCCGACCATGCGCTGCAGTTCCTCGCGCAGCGCCGCGAGCTGGCTGATGCGCCGCTCGACATCGGCCAGATGGCGGCGGGCAATGGCATCGGCCTCGGCACACGAACGCTCCGGGCGGGCGCTGAGATCGAGCAGTTCGCGGATCGCCTCGATCTCGAAGCCGAGTTCCCGGGCGTGGCGGATGAAGTTGAGCCGCGCCGCCTCGCCCGCGCCGTAGCGCCGCTGCTGCCCCTGCGTGCGCACCGCGGCGGGCATCAGGCCGACCTGCTCATAGTAGCGGATCGTCGGCACCTTGACCTGCGTGCGGCGGGCCAGTTCCCCGATTGAAAATTCCATCCGGCACCCCCTTGAACCTCTAGTCACTGGAGGATGTAGGACATGAGTCGCACGAAGGAAAGGGCGATTCATGACTGCTCCCGTTCGCACCCGTTATCGCGTGACCGGCATGGACTGCGGGGCCTGCGCCACCAAGGTGGATGCCGCGGTGCGCCGTCTGCCGGGCATCAGCGACGTTTCCGTTTCAGCCACCGCCGGCACCATGACGGTGGAGCACGATGCCGCCGACCCGGCCCTCCTGGAGCGCATTGCCCGCCAGCTCGAACCGCTGGGCTATGGCGTGGCCCCGGCGGCGCGCGGCGGTGCCGCCACGGCCGGGCACGACCATGCCTGCTGCGGGCATGACCACGACGATCACGGCCACGACCATCAGGGCCACGATCACAGCGACCATGATCACGATCATGATCACGGCCATAACCACGATCACGGTAAAAACCGTTCGCACGACGGTAAGGCGGATGCGTCTTCCGCGCAGGCCGGGGCCGCTGCCGCGGCCGGGCTGCACGGCGCCGCGCCCGCTTCCGGGGCCGAAGAAGACGGCGCGTGGTGGCAGAGCCGCAAGGGACGGCTGACCATCGTCTGCGGGCTGGCGTTCGCGGTTGCCTTCGTGCTCGGCCACGTCGTGCCCCCGGCTGCGCCGTGGCTGTTTCTGGCAGCCATGCTCGCCGGCCTCCTGCCGGTCGCCCGCCGTGCCATCGCCGGCATCCGGCTCGGCACGCCGTTCTCCATCGAAACCCTGATGACCATCGCCGCCATCGGCGCCGTGATCATCGGCGCCGTGGAGGAAGCGGCGGCGGTCGTGTTCCTGTTTCTCGTCGGCGAACTGCTGGAAGGCGTCGCCGCCCGCAAAGCCCGTTCCAGCATCCGCGATCTCGCCGCTCTGGTGCCCAAGACCGCGCTTCTGGAGCGCGACGGCGCGCCCCGTGAGGTGCCGGCCGACAGCCTCGCCGTCGGCAACCTCATTCTGGTGCGCCCCGGCGACCGCATCGCCGCCGACGGCACCATCGAGAGCGGCGAAAGCAGCATCGACGAGGCCCCGGTGACCGGCGAAAGCACGCCGAAGCACAAGGGACCCGGCGAGAGCGTGTTCGCCGGCACCATCAACGGCGAGGCCGTGCTGAAGGTGCGCGTGACCGCCACGGCGGAAGACAACACCATCGCCCGCGTCATCCGCCTCGTGGAGGAGGCGCAGGAGAGCAAGGCGCCGACCGAGCGCTTCATCGACCGCTTCGCCCGTTACTACACCCCGGCCATCATCGTGCTGGCGGCACTCGTTGCCGTGCTGCCGCCGCTGGCCGGCGGGGCGGACTGGAACGAGTGGATCTACAAGGGCCTTGCCATTCTGCTCATCGGCTGCCCGTGCGCCCTCGTCATCTCCACGCCGGCGGCCATTGCCGCAGCGCTTTCGGCCGGTGCCCGGCGCGGGCTGCTGATGAAGGGCGGCGTGGTGCTGGAAACCGCCGGCCGCGTCACCACGGTTGCCTTCGACAAGACCGGCACCCTCACCCGCGGCCGGCCGGAAGTGACCGATGTGGTGGCCGTGGGCCGCGATGCCGACACCGTGCTGTCGCTTGCCGCGGCGCTGGAGCGCGGCTCCAGCCATCCGCTGGCGCTCGCCATCCTGCGCCGGGCGGAAGCCGGCGGCCTTGCGGTGCCCCCGGCCGATGCCGTGCAGGCGCTGGCCGGCAAGGGCGTGGCCGGGCTGGCGCAGGGCGAGGCGCTGTTCCTCGGCTCCGCCGCCGCCGCGGCCGCGCAGGCCGGGCTTTCGGCCGCCGACAGCGCCCGCATCGCCGTGCTCAACGAGGCCGGCAAGACGGTCTGCGTGCTGCTCAGCGGCAACACCGTGGCCGGCTACATCGCACTGCGCGACGAGCCCCGCCCGGATGCCGTCGCCGGCCTCGCCGCACTGAAGGCCGACGGCGTTTCCGCCGTGATGCTGACCGGCGACAACAGCCGCACCGCGCAGGCCATTGCCAGCCATCTCGGCATCGAGGCCCGTGCGGAACTGCTGCCGCAGGACAAGCAGGCCATCGTGCGCGACCTGCAGAGCCGCGGTCAGGTGGTGGCAAAGGTGGGCGACGGCATCAACGACGCCCCGGCGCTGGCAGCCGCCGACATCGGCATCGCCATGGGCGGCGGCACGGACGTGGCGCTGGAGACCGGCGATGCCGCCGTGCTCAACGGCAATGTCATGGACGTGGCCCGCATGGTGCGGCTGTCGCGCCGCACCATGGCCAACATCCGCCAGAACATCACCATCGCGCTCGGCCTCAAGGCGGTGTTCCTTATCACCACCATTGCCGGTATCACCGGCCTGTGGCCGGCGATTCTGGCCGATACCGGGGCAACGGTGCTCGTCACCCTCAATGCCCTGCGGCTGCTGCGCATCCGGCTCGACTGAGCAGGATGCGGGCCGGCTGCGGCCTCCGGTGCCGCAGCCCGGCCGGACCGGACGGAACCGGGCAGCCGGCAGCCCCGCGTGGCGCGCGCGGGCTGCCGGCCGCCCACCTCAGGAATAGACAGGCCAGCGGCCGTTCTGAAGGCCGGAAAAACTGTCGATGACATAAGCCGGGACTTATGATGGCCGAACGCAGGCTGCCGCCGCTGCGCCTTCTCACGGTGTTCGAGGCTGTCGTGCGGGCCGGCAGCCTCGGCCGGGCCGCGGGCGAGCTGAACATCACCCAGCCGGCCGTCAGTCAGGCCCTGAAAAGCCTCGAAGACCATGTCGGCGCCGCGCTGCTCGACCGGCGCACCCGGCCCGCCACCCTGACGACCGCCGGCAGCATTCTGCAGGCCGGGGTTTCGGAGGGGCTCGGCCGCATCGCCGAGGCGCTCGACCGCATCCGGGCGCTGCAGTCGCAGGCCGAAAATGCCGTCACCATCGCCTGCTCGGTCGGCACTGCCACCTACTGGCTGATGCCCCGGCTTGCCTCGTTCTATGCCCTTCACCCGGATATCGCCGTCAATGTCATGACCACGCCGCAGGGGGCGCCGGCGCTGACGCCGGGGGTGGATCTGGCGTTGCGTTACGGCGCCGGCCGCTGGAAGGACGGGCGCGTCCTTCGCCTGTTCGCAGAGCGCGTGGTGCCGCTGTGCAGCCCCGCTCTGGCCGCCCGCATTGCCGGCCCCGGCTGGAGCAGCCGGGCGCCGCTGCTGCATGTGGATGCGACCGAGCCTTCGTGGATCGGCTGGCGGGAGTTTCTCGCCCAGACCGGCCTGCCGGAAAGCCGCGTGCCGGGCCGCACCTTCACCAACTATGTGCAGGCCACGCAGGCCGCCCTTGCCGGACAGGGCGTGATGCTGGGCTGGCAGACCGTGACGCCGGATTTCGAGCGCGACGGACGGCTGGTGCCGGCGGGCGATGCCATGCTGATCCCGGCGGAAGGCGTCTATCTCGTCGTGGCCGGCGCTGGGGGCGCACCCCCGCGCCGCGCCGTGGCCGGCGTGGTCGACTGGCTCACCGGCCTGTGCCCGGCCGCGTGAAACGGCCGCTCTGGCCCGCCATCCGGTGCCCGGTGCGCGTACCCGCGCGC
>NZ_DAISHT010000061.1:11575-18426 GCF_036822375.1 Pseudoxanthobacter sp.
CCCCGTCCCGCGCCCGCACCGGCCGGCAGCGGTTCGCCCGATTCCGCTTGCCCGAATTCCCCGCCCTCACTAGGCTGACGGCCGATCGGGACAGGCTCTGTCGATGACGACAGGCTGGCGCGGGTCTGCCCCCATCCGGAATAAGCAGGGCTTATGGTCTGCCGCCGGCTTCGGCGCGCGGCAGGGCTCTGCCGTTCCGCGCGGGCCTGCGGGCGGGCGGCAAGGGCCGGCCGGCGGGACTGTCGCCGATCCGCGCCGCCCGTTGCCGCCTTTCCCCTGGCGGACCGTTCGTTGCGGCAAGCCCACCCCTGCCGCCGCCGGTCCGGACCCGCCGGCGCGGCCTTTCCGTTCGTGAGTGCCGGCGCCATGCGCAACGACAACAGACGCCTCGGGATTGCCCTCGTCCTCGGCTCGGCCCTGCTGTGGAGCACGGCCGGTATCTTCATCCGCATGGCCGGCCTCGATATCTGGTCGGTGGTCGGCTGGCGCTCGCTGTTTTCCGCAGCCGTGCTCGGCGGCTTCGTGCTGGTGCGCAACCGTCTAGAGGGTGGCGGCGCGGTGCGCAGCTTCGGCTGGCCGGGCCTCGTCGCCACCGGGCTCGCCGCGTTCGGCGGCGTGGCCTATGTCGCGGCCCTGACGTGGACCACGGTCGCCAACGTCATGGCGGTCTATGCCACGCTGCCGTTTCTGGCGGCGGCCTTCGCGTTTCTGCTCATGGGCGAGCGCACCAGCCTGCGCTGCATCGCCGCCGGGGTGATCGCCTTCGCCGGCATCTCCGTCATGGCCGGGGCCGCCGTCGGCCCGCGCGATCTGCTCGGCATCGTCACCGCATTTTTCATGACGGCGAGCTTCGCCCTCGTGCTGGTGATCGCCAGACGCTATCCGGCCATCGATTCCACGCGCATCACGGCGCTGGCAGCGGCGACCTGTGCGCTCGTCGCGCTGCCGTTCATGAGCCTGACCCTGCCGCAGCCGCATCAGCTGCTCGCCTGCGCGCTCTATGGCGTCGTCAGCACCGGCATTTCCTACATCATGGTCATGATCGGCGGCCGGATGATCGGCTCCGGCGAGGCCGGGTTCCTGTCGCTCATCGACGTGGTGCTGGGGCCGGTGTGGGTGTGGCTGCTGTTCAACGAAACCATCAGCCGCTCCGGCCTCGCCGGCGGCTTCATCGTGCTGGTCGCGGTGGTGTTCTATCTCGCCCCGGTGCGCAGGCCGGCGCTGGCGGCGGGCGGCTGAACGTCCGCCGCGCTGCCGGCAGCGCTCTGCCATTGAGGGAACACCTCAGCCGTTGCCGGCTGCAGCCTGTGCATCCCCGCATCGGGGCGGGGCGGTTCCATCCCGCCGCTTGTCACGAAAGCGGCGGGGCACGGCGGGTCCGGCGCATGCATCCGCACCGGACCGCCGGCGCGAAAGCCGGCCTGTGCGACAGCACGCGGCACGGCGGCTCTGCCGGTGCCGCCGCACCCGGCAAGGCGGTCCGACGGGCGCGGCGCCGGCCGGCCGGACCGGCCGGATCCCGCGTGCAATCCCCGCCGGCAATCTCCACCGGCAGGCGGGCCGGCCCGACAGACCCCATTGACATCGCCGCGCCAGCCCATATCGTAATCGTGCTCAGCCGATAAGCAGAGCGATCAGACACATTGGCCGCAGAGGCCACGGGCAACAGCGCCCCACGAAACCCCCGTATCGTTGCGGGCGGCGGTTCGTGGGGTTTTTTGCGTTGCAGCCGTTCTTCTGCGTTCCGGTCGGGTCCACGGGAGACATGATGAACGAGCCCATCCGCATCGGCATCCTCTATTCGCGGCACGGCGCCTATGGCGCCATCGGGCGCGACTGCTGCGACGGCGCCACGCTGGCCATCGAGCATCTCGCCGCCCGCGGCATCGCGGTGGAGCCGGTGTTCGCCGATCCGGGCGGCGAGGGGCCGCGCTATATCGACATCGCCCGCGACCTCATGCGCAGCGGCGGCTGCCGCCATATCGTCGGCACCATTCTGTCGGCCAGCCGCAAGGAAGTGATTCCCCTCGTGGAAAAGCACGACGGGCTGCTGTGGTATATCGCGCCCTACGAGGGCTTCGAGGCCAACGAAAACGTCATCTACACCGGCACCTGCCCCAACCAGCACCTGCTGCCGCTGTTCGACCATCTGGTGCCGCGCCACGGCAACCGGGTCTTCCTGCTCGGCGCCAACTATGTGTGGGGCTGGGAGATGAACCGGCTGGCCCGCGAGCTTCTGCACCGCACCGGCGGCACGGTGGCCGGCGAGCGCTTTCTGCCCATCGAGGAAGTGGAAATCGGCCGCCTCGTGGCCGAAATCGAGGCCGCGCGCCCGTCGTTCGTCCTCAACAATCTCATCGGCCCGTCGAGCTATGCCCTGCTTGAGGCGATGCACGCCCTCGGTCAGCGCGACGCAACCTTCCGGCCGGAGACTTGCCCGGTGGTAAGCTGCGACCTGACCGAATGCGAACTGGGCGAGATCGCCCCCGGCGCGGCCACCGGCCAGCTCGCGGCGGCCTGCTATTTCGACAGCATCGACACCGCCGAAAACCGCGCCTTCAAGGCCGCCATCGCCGCCCGCTTCGGGGCGGGGCGGCGGGTGTCGTCGTTCTTTGCCAGCGCCTACACCGCGGTGGAGCTGTGCGCCGGCGCCATTCTGGCCGCCGGCAGCGACGAGCCGGCCGCCGTGCGCCGCGCGCTGACCGCCCGCCCCCACCGCACCGTGGAAGGCACGATGCGCATCGACCCGGAAACCAACCACGCCACGCTGCCGTTCTATCTGGGCCGCATCAACGACGGCGGCGGTTTCGACATCATCGCCGCCCGCCCGGCCATCGCCGCCGATCCCTACCTCACCGGAAGCCGCGGCCAGCGCACCGCGCCGCATCTCAGGGTGGTGTCATGAGCACGCCGAACTTCGTCGGCCTGCGGGCCGTCATCCTCCACCGGCCGGATGCCGGCGTGGAGCGGCTCGCCCGCCAGCTCCACCTTCTGGGCCTTGCCGTGGAGCAGCGTTGGGAGCCGCTCAGCCCCGATGCAGCCTGCGACATCGTGCTGGTCGATGCCGATCAGGGCTGGAACGGCCTGTTGCCCTGGCCGGCCGGTGCGGCCCCGGTGCCGGTGGTGGCGCTGCTGGGTTCCGAGGCCCCGGGCCGCATCGCCTGGGCCATCGAGCAGGGGGCCGGCGCCATCATCGCCAAGCCGATCGCGCCGGCCGCGGCCTATCCGGCGCTCGTGCTCGCCCACCATGTGTTCGAGGACCGCCGCCTTGCGCGCGAGCGGATCGAGGCGCTGACCGCCCGGCTGAAGCTGCGCGGCGCGGTGCTGCGCGCCGTGGAGGCGGTGGCGCTTTCCACCGGCACCGACGAGGAGGCGGCCTATCACCGCCTGCGCCGCTTCGCCATGCAGCGCCGCATGACGCTGGAGCAGGCCGCCGCCGCCGTGCTCGCCCGCGGCCACGCCCTGCCGGAGGCCGGCTGATGTCGCCCGCCGCCGTTGCCCGCGGCCTCGTCCGCCGCCCGGCCCTGCTGGCCGGCCTCGTCGTAATCGCCGTCGTGGTGATCGCGGCGCTGTTCGCGCCATGGCTTGCGCCCTATTCGCCCGACGAGCAGCTGTTCGACGGCCTCTCGCTGGAAGGCGCGCCGCTGCCGCCCTCGCACCAGTTCTGGCTCGGCACCGACACGCTGGGCCGCGACCTGCTCTCCCGTCTCATCTTCGGCGCACGCACCTCGCTCATCATCGGCCTCGTCGCCAACGGCACGGCAGTGATGATCGGGCTCGCCGTCGGCGTTCTGGCCGGATATTTCGCCGGCCTGCCCGGCGGCATCCTGATGCGCTTCACCGACCTGATGACGGCTTTTCCCGCGCTGCTGCTGGCCATCGTGCTGGCGGCGCTGCTCAGGCCCAGCCTGTGGATCGTGGCCATGGTCATCGCCATGGTGAACTGGGTGCAGGTGGCACGCATCACCTACACCGAGACACGCTCGCTCTCCGAGCGCGACTTCATCGTGGCCGAGCGCGCCATGGGCGCGGGCACGCCGCGCATTCTGCTGCGCCACATCCTGCCCCATCTGGTGCCCACCGCCATCGTGTGGGGCACACTCGGCATCGCCACCACGGTGCTGCTGGAAGCCACCCTTTCGTTCCTCGGCATCGGCGTGCAGCCGCCCGCGCCCTCGTGGGGCAACATCGTGTTCGAGAGCCAGAGCTATTTCCAGCTTGCGCCCTGGCTGGTGTTCTTCCCCGGCGCGGCCATTCTGGCCACCGCGCTGTCGTTCAACCTCGTCGGCGATGCCCTGCGCGACCTCACCGACCCGACCCAGCGCGGGAGGGACTGATGGTCGCCCTCCTCGCCCGCCGCCTGACGCAGGCGGTGCTGATCCTGATCGGCGTCGCCGCCATCACCTTCGTTCTGCTCTATGCCCTGCCGGCCGATCCGGCGGTGCTGCTGGCCGGGCGCAACGCCACGCCGCAGGTGGTCGCCTCCATCCGCCACGAGCTGGGCCTCGACGAGCCGCTGGCGGTGCAGTTCTGGCACTATCTGACCCACCTCGCGCAGGGCGATCTCGGCCGCTCCTTCAACCAGAAGACCGCCGTCGCCCCGCTCATCGCCGCCCGCCTGCCGGCCACCCTCACGCTGATGGCCGCCGGCATTGCCGTGGAAGTCGCGCTCGGCCTCACCCTCGGCGTGCTGGCCGCGGTGCGCCGCAACGGCCTTGCCGACCGGCTGGTGATGACGATGTCGTTCGTCGGCGTCTCCACCCCGCAATTCCTCGTGGCGCTGATGCTGCTCTATGTGTTCGCCGCCACCCTCGGCTGGTTCCCGATGGCCGGCTACGGCACGCCCGCCCATCTGGTGCTGCCGGCGCTCACCCTCGGCGTGCTGGGCGCCGGCTGGTATGCCCGCGTGGTGCGCTCCTCCATGATCGACGTGCTGGGGCAGGACTATGTGCGCACCGCCCGCGCCAAGGGCCTTTCCGGCCCGCGCGTGGTGCTGCGCCACGCCCTGCCGAACGCGCTGCTGCCGGTCATCGCCATGATCGGCATCGATATCGGCCAGTTCATGAGCGGCACGGTGGTGGTGGAGGCCGTCTATGGCTGGCCCGGCATCGGCCAGCTTGCCTGGCAGGCGATCCAGCAGGTCGACATCCCGATCATCATGGGCGTCACGCTCGTCTCCGCCTTTGCCATCGTCGCCGGCAACCTCGTTGCCGACCTCATCGCCCCCTTCATCGATCCCCGCATCCGCGCCGCCTGACGCGCGCCCCGCCCCATAAGGAACAGAGGGTTTCCCACCGATGCTGATAAACCTGCTGCGCTCCACGGCCCTCGTCGCCGCCATGGCGGTGATGCCGGCTGCCGCCATCGCCACCGCCGCCGTCACACCGGCATTCGCACAGGCGCAGGGCGGCGACATCGTCGTGACCTACAAGGACGACATCGCCACCCTCGACCCGGCCATCGGCTATGACTGGCAGAACTGGTCGATGATCAAGAGCCTGTTCTCCCGCCTCATGGACTACAAGCCCGGCACGCCCGACCTCGTGCCGTCGCTGGCGGAGAGCGTCACCGTGTCGCCGGACGGCAAGACCTACACTTTCCGGCTGCACAAGGGCGTGAAGTTCTCCAACGGGCGCGAACTGGTGCCGGCCGACGTGAAATACTCCATCGAGCGTGCGGTCGACCCGAAGACGCAGGGCCCCGGCGCGGGCTTCTTCGGCGCCATCGAAGGCTTTGACGATTTCACCGCCGGCAAGGCCGCCGGCCTTTCGGGCATCACCACGCCGGATGCCGACACCGTGGTCTTCACGCTGTCGCGCCCCGATGCCACCTTCCTGCACGTTCTGGCGCTGAACTTCGCCTCCGTGGTGCCGAAGGAAGCCGTCGAGGCCGCCGCCGGCGATTTCGGCAAGAAGCCGGTCGGCTCGGGCGCCTTCGTTCTCAAGGACTGGGTCATCGGGCAGAAGCTGGTGTTCGGGCGCAACCCCGATTACTTCATCCGCGACGTGCCGCACATCAACAGCTTCACCGTGGAGATCGGTCAGGAGCCGCTGGTGGCGCTGATGCGCCTGCAGAAGGGCGAGGTGGACATTGCCGGCGACGGCGTGCCGCCGGCGAAGTTCCTGGAGGTGACGAAGTCGCCCGGCGCCGCGCAGATGATCGTCGACGGCCAGCAGCTCCACACCGGCTACATCACCCTCAACACCAGGATGAAGCCGCTCGACGACGTGAAGGTGCGGCAGGCGCTGAACATGGCGATCAACAAGGATCGCATCGTGCGCATCGTCAACGGCCGCGCCACCCCGGCCAACCAGCCGCTGCCGCCGCTGATGCCGGGCTACGACAAGGACTACAAGGGCTACGCCTACGACCCCGCCCGGGCGAAGGAACTGCTGAAGGAAGCCGGCTATCCCGACGGCTTCGCCACCGTGCTCTATTCCACCAACACCGATCCGCAGCCGCGCATCGCACAGGCGATCCAGCAGGATCTGGCGGCGGTCGGCGTCAAGGCCGAGATCAAGTCGCTCGCCCAGTCCAACGTCATCGCCGCCGGCGGCACGCCGGGCGAGGCGCCCATGATCTGGTCGGGCGGCATGGCGTGGATCGCCGACTTCCCCGATCCGTCGAATTTCTACGGCCCGATCCTCGGCTGTGCCGGCGCGGTGCAGGGCGGCTGGAACTGGGCGTGGTACTGCAACGAAGACCTGCAGAAGCGGGCGATCGCCGCCGATTCCATGTCCGACCCGGCCATGGCGGCCGAGCGGCAGGACGCCTGGCGCAGGATCTTCGTCGATGCGATGGCCGATGCGCCGTGGATTCCGGTGTTCAACGAGCGCCGCATCGTGGCCCGC
>NZ_DAISHT010000062.1:0-5758 GCF_036822375.1 Pseudoxanthobacter sp.
TCCGAGCGCGGTCTTCAGGATATCGAGTGCATCGTTCCCGATCAGGCTGGCGTGGGGCGCGGCAAGATGATGCCGGTGGAGAAGTTCCTCTCCGGTCCGGTCATGACGATGCCAACCTCGATTTTCACCCAGACCATCACCGGCGACTATCCGGAGGACGAGGAGGCCGAGGCGATCTACGATCCCTCCGACGGCGACCTCGTGTTCGAGCCGGATTTCTCCACCCTCGCCGTGGTGCCGTGGGCCAGCGACCCGACGGCGCAGATCATCCACGACGCCTATTACAAGGACGGCCGCCCGGTCGACGTCGCCCCGCGTCAGGTGCTGAAGCGCATCATCGATCTCTATGAGCACAAAGGCTGGAAGGCCGTTGTGGCCCCGGAGATCGAGTTCTACCTGATCGAGCCCAACCTCGACCCCGACTATCCGCTGAAGCCGCCCATCGGCCGGTCCGGGCGCCCGGAGATCGGACGGCAGTCCTATTCCATCGCCGCGGTCAACGAGTTCGACGACCTGTTCGACGACATCTACGAATTCTCCGAGGCGCAGGGGCTGGAGATCGACACGCTGATCCACGAGGAAGGATCGGCGCAGATGGAAATCAACCTGCTGCACGGCGATCCGCTGGAACTGGCCGATCAGGTGTTCCTGTTCAAGCGCACGATCCGCGAGGCGGCGCTGCGGCACAAGATGTATGCCACCTTCATGGCCAAGCCGATGTCTCAGGAGCCCGGCTCGGCCATGCATGTGCATCAGTCGATCGTGGATTCGGAGACCGGCCGCAACATCTTCTCCGACGACAACGGCAACCCGACGAAGGAGTTCTTCTCGTTCATCGCCGGCCAGCAGCGCTATCTGCCCAATGTGCTGTGCATGCTGGCGCCCTATGTGAACTCCTATCGCCGCCTCGCGCGCAACACCGCGGCGCCGATCAACGTGCACTGGGGCTATGACAACCGCACCGTCGGCCTGCGCGTGCCCAACTCCAAGCCGCAGGCCCGCCGGGTGGAAAACCGCGTGCCGTCGACCGATTCCAACCCCTATCTGGCCATCGCCGCCTCGCTGGCGTGCGGCTATCTGGGCCTGACGCAGGGCCTGAAGCCCGACGACCCCATCGACGGTTCGGCCCGCCACCTGCCCTTCGGTCTGCCGCGCGGCCTGCTGGAGGCGGTGGAGCTGTTCGAAACCAGCGACGATCTGGCCGAAATCTTCGGCAAGTCGTTCGTCTCCACCTATTGCGCCATCAAGCGGCAGGAATTCGAGACCTTCATGGCTGTCATCAGCCCGTGGGAACGCGAATACCTGCTGCTCAACGTG
The DNA here is from genome assembly GCF_036822375.1 of Pseudoxanthobacter sp. Lineage (NCBI taxonomy): Bacteria > Pseudomonadati > Pseudomonadota > Alphaproteobacteria > Hyphomicrobiales > Segnochrobactraceae > Pseudoxanthobacter > Pseudoxanthobacter sp. The sequence goes on from NZ_DAISHT010000062.1 coordinate 1,318, forward strand.
TAACGGGCGGGCGCCGTTCCGCCCGGTCCGGCCGCGCCTCCCCGCAGCCCCCTCCCGAGGGAGAGGGCCGCGGGGGGCCCGGCACGAAGAAGAAAGCAAGAAGAACAAAGCCCTTTGCGGGCCGTGGGGGCCTTCCAGCCACGGCCCGGCCTTTCCCGCCGGATGCGAAGACCATCCGGTTCCCCCAACGGACACCATCATGGCGACCAACCTCTACGACACTCCCTCCCTGCAGGCCCGCGACGCGGCCCATCACTGGCATCCCTTTACGGATACGAAAGAACTTGGCGCATCGAGCCGCGTCATCGTCGGTGGAGAGGGGGTGTGGATCGAGGATTCGGACGGCAACCGCATTCTCGACGGCATGGCCGGCCTGTGGTGCACGCAGGTGGGCCACGGCCGGCGGGAGATCGCCGATGCCGTGCATGCGCAGATGTCGCGGCTGGCCTATTACAACACCTTCTTCCGCACCACCCACCTGCCCGCGCTGGAACTGGCCGAGAAGGTTGCCGCGCTGGCGCCCGCGCACATGAACCGCGTGTTTTTCACCGGCTCCGGTTCGGAATCCAACGACACCATCATCCGCATGGTGCGCCGCTACTGGGATCTGAAGGGCAAGCCCAACAAGAAGACCATCATCGCGCGCCGCAACGGCTATCACGGCTCCACCATCGGCGGCACCAGCCTCGGCGGCATGTCGGCGATGCACGGTCAGGGCGACCTGCCGATCCCCGGCATCTTCCACATTGCCCAGCCCTACTGGTTCGGCGAAGGCGGCGACCTTTCGCCGGAGGAATTCGGCCTCCGCGCCGCCCGCGCGCTGGAGGAGGCGATCGATGCCGCCGCGCCGGACAGCATCGCCGCCTTCATCGCCGAGCCCGTTCAGGGCGCCGGCGGCGTCATCATCCCGCCTGACACCTACTGGCCGGAAATCGCCCGCATCTGCCGCGAGCGCGACATCCTGCTGATCGTCGACGAGGTCATCTGCGGTTTCGGCCGCCTCGGCACCTGGTTCGGCAACCAGTATTACGGCGTTGAGGCGGATATCATGCCGATCGCCAAGGGCCTGTCGTCGGGCTATCTGCCGATCGGCGGCGTGGTGGTTTCCGATAAGGTGGCCGATGTCGTCATCGGCGAGGGCGGCGAATTCTATCACGGCTACACCTATTCCGGTCACCCGGCCGCCTGCGCGGCGGCGCTGGCCAACCTCGCCATCATCGAGCGCGAGGGACTGGTGGAGCGCGTGAAGAGCGATATCGGGCCCTACCTGCAGGCCCGCTGGCGGGCGCTGGGCGAGCATCCGCTCGTCGGCGAGGCGCGCATGGCGGGCCTGATGGGCGCGCTGGAGCTGGTGCCGGAGAAGACCGGCCGCGCCGTGCGCTTCAACGCCCCGCTCGGCGATGTCGGCGCCCTGTGCCGCGATTTCGCCTTCCGCAACGGTCTGGTGATGCGCGGCGTGCGCGATTCCATGATCATCTCGCCGCCCCTCGTCATTTCCCATGCCGAGGCCGATGAACTCGTGGCCCGCGCCCGCCAGACGCTCGATGCGACCTATGCCGAGCTGAAGCGCCGGGGGCTGGTCGTGACATGACCGGCGAGGATATCCGGCGTTCCCGAACCCCGCTCGATCATGCGCCGAGCTATTATGCCGCCACGGCAAAGCATGATGTCACCCGCTATCCGCTGGATGGCGCCACCACCGCCGATGTGTGCATCATCGGCGGTGGTTACACCGGCATCAGCGCGGCGCTGACGCTGGCGGAAGCCGGGCGCAGCGTGGTTCTGGTGGAATCGAACCGCATCGGCTGGGGGGCCTCCGGCCGCAACGGCGGCCAGATCCACCCCGGCCAGCGCCGCGATCAGGACTGGCTGGAGGCGCGCCTCGGCCTCAACGACGCGCGCCATCTCTGGACGCTTGCGGAGGAGGCCCGCGCCATGGTGCGCGGGCTGATCCACCGCCACCTGATCGACTGCGACTATCGTCCCGGCCTCATCACCGCCGCCCACAAGCCGGCGATGCTGGACGACCTGCGCAGCCACGCCGACAAGATGCGGAAGGACTATGATTATCCGCATCTGCACATGCTGGACCGCGACGAAATCCGGCTGGCGATCGGCACCGGGCGCTATTGCGGCGGCATGCGCGACGGCGGCGGCGGGCACCTGCACCCGCTGTCGTTCGCCATGGGGCTGGCACAGGCGGCCGAGCGCGCAGGCGCGCGGCTGTTCGAGGGCACGAAGGCGCTGAAGATCACCGCCGCGGGCGGGCGGCAGCGGGTGGAAACCAGCCATGGCACCATCGATGCCGCCGATGTGCTGGTGGCCGGCAACGGCTATCTGGAGGGGCTGGAACCGCAGATCGAAGCCCGCGTCGTGCCGATCCGCAACTATATCCTCGCCACCCAACCGCTGCCGCACCCGGAGGCGGTGATTCCCGGCCGGGAGGCGGTGGCCGACACCCGCTTCGTGGTGCGCTACTGGCGGCTCTCGGCCGACGGGCGAATGCTGTTCGGCGGCGGCGAAACCTATTCGCAGCACGAGCCGGACGACGTGGCGGCGTTCGTGCACCGCTATTTCGCGGAGGTCTATCCGGACCTCGCCCACACCCGCATCGATTACGCCTGGGGCGGCACGCTGGGCATCACCCGCGACCGCTCGCCGATGATCCGGCGGCTGCGACCGGGGGTCTACGTGGCCGCCGGCTATTCCGGGCAGGGCGTGATGCTGGCGCCCTTCGCCGGCCACGTCGTGGCTGAGGCGATGCTCGGCGATACCACCCGGCTCGATGTGTTCGCCCGGCTCGGCATCGCCCCGTTCCCCGGCGGACGCCTGCTGCGCCAGCCGCTCGTCACGCTCGCCATGCTGTGGTTCAGCCTGCGCGACCGGATGTGAAACCGCGCTGCCCCGCCGGCTCCGGCCGGCGGCTTACCCCCCCTTTGCCGGAGCGGCACAGAGTTGTTGTTTTTCAGGCGATTGCAGGAATTTTCTCCAGTCGCCTGATAACGTCTCCGGCCACCTTTTCGGCGTAAGCCGTCACATCGGGCAACCCCATCAGTTCGCCGAAGGTGCCGCGGGCCAGCGGGCCGGCGATGAAGAGATCGTCGCGGGCCTGCCCGTCGCGGCCGATGGCGCGGGCGTCGGGACTGGTGGTAAGGCCGAGGCCGGTCGGGTCGAGGCCGACAAGGCCCTGCGCCGCCAGCGAAGCGACCACCGGGTTGCGATGGATGATATCGCCATGCGCCGGCCCGGTCGCGACCACCACCGCATCGAAGCGCTCTTCAGCCGTCTGCGTGCTGCCGCGCAGGCGCCAGCGAACGACAAAGCCGCCGCCGGCCACCGCCTCCGCGCCGGTCAGGTGCGCGGCCTGCACCGCGAACAGCCCGGCCGCGGCGCGACGGTCCAGCACCGCCTCGATCTGCGGCGCGATCCGGAACCGGTGGACATCCCAGAAGGTGCGCAGGTGGCGCACGAGGCGTCGGCGGCCGTCCGGCGGCAGCGCCTGCCAGATCGCCGGCCCGTCGGTGCGCACGCGGTCCAGCACCACCTGCCAGGGCAGGCCGGCGGCCGCGGCCTGCCGCACGGCCGCGCGGACATTGCGCAGCAGGTCGCTCACCTGCCGGGCCGGGCGGGTGGCGAAATCGCCGAACGGCCCGGGTCCGGCCGGCGCGTGCCCGCGCGAACGCAGGCCATGGCGCGACAGCGCCACGATTTCGGCGCTGTGGCCGCGGCCGTCGAGGGCAGCCACCATATCGGCCATGGTCAGGCCGGTGCCGACGATCAGCACGCGGGCGGCGGGCGGAATGGCATCGGCAATGCCGGCCGCGGTGGGGTCGGCAAAAAAGCCCGGCTGTCCCGCCAGCCCCTGCAACGGCGCCGGCACCGCCGGGGCGGGGTGGGAGGTGGCCAGCACCAGTGTGCCGGCCGCAATCTCGCGGCCGTCATCGAGACGCAGCGTGAACCCCTCGCCGCGCCCCGCCGGCGTGGCGGCAACGGCGCGCGCTGCGATGTGGCGCACGCGGCCGGCATCCAGCAACGGCTGCAGCTGGCCGGCCACGAAAGCACCGAACAGCGCCCGGGCGGGATAGCGCGCCCCGGCGGCCACCTCGTCGGCGTCCGGCACGGTGCGGGCATCCAGCCAGCGCTGGAACGCCTCCGGGTCCGCGGTGGAAATGCTCATGCGCCCGGCCGGCACGTTGATGCGGTGGCTCGGCTCCGCCGTGCTGTAGGCAAGGCCGGCCCCCAGAACCGGACGTGGCTCGACAACCAGCACCGGCAGGTCGTCCGCAGCCGCCTGTCGCGCAAGGTTCCATGCCACGGTGGCACCGGTGTAGCCGCCGCCGACGATCACCACCGCCGCCGGCCGCGCGCCTGCTGTTTCCGACATCCTCAATTCCTTCCGCGTGGGCAGCGCCGGTCCGGCTCTGCCTGCTCCGGCTTGGCC
>NZ_DAISHT010000062.1:5858-18236 GCF_036822375.1 Pseudoxanthobacter sp.
GCTCCGGCGCCGCGCGCGGCATCGTCGGCCGCGGCACTCCGGCCGGTTCTGGCGGCATCCTGCCAATCAATCTAGCAAATTGGTAGAAATTTCATTCCGCCCTGTGCGCCTGCGCCGACACGGTTTTGCTGCGGCCGCCGGCACGCCCGCCCGAAAGGCCCGGCCGGCGCGGCGATGACCCGGAACAGCCCGCCGATACCGGCGGCCGGCGGTGGCTTTTTCGCATCGCCGAAGAAACCGGAACGCAGTCGCAAAAAACCGCCGGCGACAGGAACGCGCGCCCTCAGCGGCTTCGGACATTTAGAAAATAGACGTTATTTCAATATGATAAAACAAATGTACCTATACACCATCAATAAAGTGGATTATTGCTCTCTCCATCGTTCGGACAGGCGCCGTTGCCGCAGGCCCGGTTGCCTGCGGCCCCGCGCCGGGCCCCGCCGCCGATAACGCATCCGCCCGCCCTGCCCCCATTTTGCCTGCGGGCCGCAGAGGCCGGACATGCGCGGTCCCTTCGTCTTCATCGGAGAGCCTTGATGACCATCGCTGCTGAAACTGCCCCGGTCCGGGGTGTGCGGGTCAATTCGCCGGAACCGTTCGCGCCGCTGCCGCGCCCCGCCGCCCCGGCGCATGTGATCCGCGACGATGCCGAAGCCATTGCCGTCGCCACTGACCTTGCCGCCCGCTTTGCCCGGGGCGCGGCGGAGCGCGATGCCGAGGGCTTCCTGCCCATCGCGGAACTCGATGCGCTGTCGCAGAGCGGCCTGCTGGGCATCAATGTGCCGAAGGCCTACGGCGGTGCCGGCGTCAGCTATGTGACGCTGACCGAGGTGATCAAGATTCTGTCAGCCGCCGATTCCTCCATCGGCCAGATCCCGCAGAATCATCTGGCGATCATCGAGCACATCGTCAACGACGGCACCGAAGAGCAGAAGGCGTTCCTGTTCGGCGCGGTGCTGAGCGGCCTGCGCTTCGGCAATGCCTTTTCCGAAAAGGGCAGCAAGACGGTCGCCGCCTTCGAAACCCGCTTCGTGGAAGACGGCGACGACGTGGTGCTGAACGGCCGCAAGTTCTACACCACCGGCGCGCTGCTGGCCCACATCGTGCCCATCGTCGCGGTCGACGGCGAGGGGCTGCCCTTCCTCGTCTTCGCCGACCGCGATGCGGCCGGGCTGACCATCGTCAACGACTGGTCCGGTTTCGGCCAGCGCACCACCGCTTCCGGCACGGCCATCGTGGAGAACGTGCGGGTGCCGAAGTCGCGCGTCATTCCGGCCTGGCGGGCCTTTGCCGAGCCCACCGCCGCCGGTCCGGTGTCGCAGATCATTCAGGCCGCGGTGGATACCGGCATCGCGAAGGGCGCCATCGACGAGACCATCCGCTTCGTGCGCGAGCGTTCGCGCCCCTGGCTCGACAGCGGTGCGGAGACGGCCGGCGAGGATCCGTTCACCATCGTCGCCGTCGGCGATCTGGAAATCCGGCTTCACGCAGCCGAAGCGGTTCTGGAACGGGCCGGCCGGCTGGTGGATGCCGCCCTCGCCACCCCCAACGAAGAGACGGTGGCCGCGGCAACCGTGGGCGTGGCGGAAGCCAAGGTGCTTTCCACCGAGATCGCCATTCTGGCCACCAACAAGCTGTTCGAACTGGCAGGCACCCGCTCGGTGCTGCGGGCCGACAATCTCGACCGCTACTGGCGCAATGCCCGCACCCACACCCTGCACGACCCGGTGCGCTGGAAGTTCTTCCACGTCGGCAATTTCTACCTGAACGGCATCAATCCGCCGCGCCACGCCTGGAACTGAGCCGGCCATTCGACCCGAACGAAACCCGGCGCGCGGCCTGCCCGCAGGGCACCGCGCGCCGGCCGCGCCCGCATCATCCGAGGTTGAAATGACCACCGTCGACCGCAGCCTGCACAACCAGTCCACGCTGAGCCACGCCCGCCCCGCCCCGCACATTGCCCCGCGCCGCGCGCCGGCCCACCGCATCCGCACCGATGCCGAGGCCATCGAGATCGCCCGCCGCCTTGCGGAGGATTTCGCCCGGGAGGCGGCCGAGCGCGACCGCACGCGCCGCCTGCCCATTGCCGAGATCGAGCGTTATTCGCAGAGCGGCCTGTGGGGCATCACGGTGCCGAAGGACTTTGGCGGCGCCGGGGTTTCCAACACCACGCTGGCGGAGGTGGTGGCCATCATCTCGGCCGCCGATTCCTCCATCGGCCAGATCCCGCAGAACCATTTCTACATGGTCGAGGCGCTGCGCCTCGGCGGTTCTGAGGAGCAGAAGCGCGTCTATTTCGAGCGTGTGCTGGATGGCGACCGCCTCGGCAACGCCTTCACCGAAATCGGCACGAAGACGCCGGTCGATTACAAGACCCGCGTGCTGCCGAAGGGCGACGGGTTCGTTCTCAACGGCCAGAAATTCTATTCCACCGGCGCGCTGTTCGCCCACCTCGTGCTCGTGGTGGCGCGCGATGCCGACGACCGCGACGTCATCGTGTTCCTTGAGCGCAACACGCCCGGCCTGACGCTGGTGGACGACTGGTCGTCGTTCGGCCAGCGCACCACCGGCTCCGGTTCGACCTATTTCGACGATATCGCGGTGACGCCGTTCCAGATCGTGCCGCACTCCGTCGCCTTCGACGTCCCGACGCCGATGGGACCGGTCTCGCAGATCATCCATTCCGCGGTGGAAGTGGGCATTGCCCGCGGCGCGCTGGCGGCCACCATCGATTATGTGCGCCAGTACACCCGGCCGTTCTACGAGACGAACTACGAGCACGGCTACGAAGACCCGCACATCATCCACGCCGTGGGCGAGCTTGCGATCCGGGTCAACGCCGCCGGCGATCTGCTGGCCCGCGCCGGGCGCATCACCGATGCGGCAGCGGCAAACCCGACGGCCGGCACCGTGGCGGCGGCCTCCGTCGCGGTGGCGGAGATCAAGGCCTATGCCACCGAGGTGGCATTGCAGGTTTCCTCCAAGCTGTTCGAGCTGGCCGGCGCGCGCGCCACGCTGGAATCGTGGGGTCTCGACCGCTTCTGGCGCGGCGCCCGCACCCACACCCTGCACGATCCGGTGCGCTGGAAGTACCACCACATCGGCAACTACTACCTCAATCAGGTGAACCCGCCGCGCCACGGCGCCCTGTGAGCGCGGATCGCGCGGCGCCGCACAGCCGGCCGCCGCGCGCCCCCCGGGGCACCGCGAAGACAGCACATCCTGTTACCGGGAGAATTCGGCGATGAGCGCGCCCCTTCCCTTTGCGGATACCGATCCGCTCCGTTTTGCCTACTGGGTTTCCAACCTGTCGGGCGGTCAGGTCGTCAGCCGCATCGAGCAGCGCACGGGCTGGGATTTCGACTACAACGTGAAGCTGGCGCAGGCGGCGGAAAAGGCCGGCTTCGACTTTGCCCTCACCGCCACCCGCTTCGTCGGCGGCTACCGGGCCGATGGCCAGCATGAATCGACGGCCTTCGCCTCCGCCCTGCTGGCGAAGACCGAACGGCTGCAGTTCATCGTCGCCATCCTGACCGGGCTGTGGCACCCCGCCGTCATCGCCAAGCTGGGCGCCACCAACGACATCATTCACGGCGGGCGCTGGCACATCAACATCGTGTCGGGCTGGTTCCGCAAGGAGTTCGAGACACTCGGGCTGCCTTGGCCCGATCACGATGCGCGCTATCGGCGCTCGGAAGAGTTCATCCGTGTTCTCAAGGGGTTGTGGACCGAGGACGACTTCAGTTTCCGCGGCGAATTCTACGATATCGACAACTACACCCTCAATCCGCGTCCGACCTTCCAGCCCCATCCGCTGATTTTTCAGGGCGGTTCCTCCACCGCCGCGCGGCAGATGGCGGGCCGGGTTTCCGACTGGTACTTCACCAACGGCGGCACCCGTGAGGAGCTTGCCGCGCAGGCGGCGCAGGTGAAGGGCTATGCGGCGGAAGCCGGCCGGCGCATCCGCGTCGGCGCCAATGCGTTCATCATCGCCCGCGAAACCGAGGCTGAGGCCCGCGCCGTGCACCGGGCGATCGTGGAGCAGTCCGACCCCGCCGCCGTCGCCGGCTTTGCCGAGGCGGTGAAGGAGGCCGGGCAATCCACGAAAGACGGCATCGGCAACTGGGCGAAGTCGTCCGCCGCCGATCTGGTTCAGCCCAACGATGGCTTCCGCACCGACCTGATCGGCACACCCGAACAGATCGCCGAGCGCATCGTCGCCCTCAAACGCTCGGGCATCGATCTGGTGCTCGCCGGCTTCCTGCACTTTCAGGAAGAGGTGGCGTTCTTCGGCGAGCGTGTGCTGCCGCTGGTGCGCCAGCTTGAGGCCGCCGGCGCCGTGAAGGCGACGGCCTGATCGCCCCCCGCCCGCGCCCCGCACGCGGAGCCGCCTGCCTCTGCCCTGCTGCCTGAAACAATCAGGCCGGCGCTTTGCCGGCCGCGACGGCTGCCACCCCGGTGCCCCCGGCACCGGGAAGGCGGCCTGCGTCCCGATTTTGCCTGCGCCGTGCGCGCCGAACCGCCGGAAGACCGGCACCAGAAAACCGGCATGAGAAAATCAGCATGAGAAAACCAGCATGACACGAAAAATCGATCCCCGCCGTTTCCCCCGCTTCGAGGACAAGCGCGTCGTCGATGCCCACATGGACCGGCTCGACACCCGCGGCCTGTCGCGCCGCGATTTTCTGGCGCTCGCCTCCGCCGGTGCGGTGCTCGGCGCCTTCGGGGCCACCATGGGCCTGCCGAACGTGGCGCTGGCCGACCCTTCCGGCAAGCTCGCCTTTCTGACCGCCTTCTATCGCAATGAATATAACCTCATTGCCGACAAGGCGTTCGAGAATGCCACCCGGACGTTCGGCCTGCCTTACACGGTCGTCGACGGCCAGTTCGACAGTCAGCTTCAGCTGACGCAGTTCGAGCAGCAGGTCGCGGCGGGCACGCAGTCGGCCATCTTCAACCTTGCCGACGGATCGGCGATCCGCCGCATTTCGAAGATCGCCGGCGAGAACCAGATCTATGTCGGCAATGTGTGGGACAGCCTGCCGTGGTTCACGCCGTTTGAGGCGAGCGACTATTACACGCTCTATGCCGTGCCGGAGGAATTCGCCGCCCACAAGGCGGTGACCGAGGTGCTGCTGAAGACCATTACCGAAAAGTTCGGCGGCGGCGACGTGATCGGCGTCACCGGCGTGCCCGGCAACTGGACGGACATCGCCCGCAGCCGCGGCCGCGACGCGGCCTTCCGGGACTATCCCAAGACCCGCCTCGTCGGCGAACTGCCCGGCCGCTGGAATCGCGAAGACGCCCTGAAGGCCACCGAAGATCTGCTGACGCGCAACCGCAACGTCGTCGGTGTCGTGGCTCAGAACGACGATGTGGCGCAGGGGGCAATCGCCGCCATCCGCGCCGTCGGCCTGAAGCCGGGTGAGGACATCTTCGTCGTCGGCGCCGACGGCACCTCCGCCGGGGCGCGCTCCATCGCCCGCGGCGAGCAGCTTGCCACCTCTGCCAACAGCCCGGCCTTTGTCGCCGGCCTGTTCACGGCGCGCATCTACGACGTGACCCACGGCTGGAAGCCGCGCGCGCCGGAGCGCATGCAGAACTGGCGCTCGCTGATTGCCACCAAGGCCAATATCGACGGCTACATTGCCCGCTTTGTCGATAACAACGGCGTTGAGCCGTTCGATTACCGGAAAATGTCGAAAGTCCTCCATCCCGACAACTGGGACCCGCAGGTCGATCTCTATCCGCTCGATATCGACCGGCACTGGGAAGGCATTCCGCGCCCCGCCAGCTTCGTCTATCCGGCCGCCTATCTGGAGGCCCGCAAGAACGGAGAGTGGGAAGCGGTGACGCAGGAATACGCCGACCACTACAAGATCAAGTTCGACGGCCCCTCGCCCAACAGCAAGGCGTGAGCCGCCGCGGCGCGGGCCCCGGCGGCCCGCGCGCCTGCCCCTTCTCCGCGCGACCCGCAGCGCCGGTTCTGATTTTCACACTTCGCCGCCCGTTCATGAAGAGGACCCGATGGCCAAGCGGTTCGATATCAAAGCCTTTGCCCGCAGCCTGCCGCGTTTTGAGGAAAAGCGCGTCGTCGACACCTACATGGAGCGCCTCGATACCCAGGGCGTCTCCCGGCGCGATTTTCTGGCGCTCGCCTCGGCCGGCGCCGCGGTGGGTGCGGCCTGCGCGGCCTACGGCCTGCCCACGGCCGCGGTCGCCAGCCCGAACGGCAAGGTCGCCTATCTCGCGTGGAGCGCCTCCACGGAATATAACCAGCTTGTGAGCAAAGGCGCGGAAGCCGTTGCAAAGGAATATGGTTTTAATTACGCCTTCCTCGACGGGCAGATTGACAGCAACCGCCAGCTGAACCAGTTCGAGCAACTGACCACGCAGGATGCGCAGGGCGGTTTCTTCAACATTCTGGACGGCAGCGCCCTGAAGCGCGTTGCCACGCTCGCCAGCGATTCCAACGTCTATTTCGGCGCGATCTGGGACAGCCTCGCCTGGTACACCCCGTTCGATGCCGGCCAGTACTACACCCTCTATGCCGTGCCGGAGGAGCGCGCCGCGCACCGCGGCGTGACCGAGGTGCTGCTGCAGAAGGTGACCGACAAGTTCGGCGGCGGCGATATCGTGGCCCTCACCGGCACGCCGGGCAACTGGTGCGAGATCGCCCGCAACGCCGGCCGCGACAGTGCCTTTGCGAAATATCCCAAGACGCGGCTGGTGGACCAGCTGCCCGGCAAGTGGCTGCGCGAGGAATCGCTGAAGGCCACGGAAGACCTGCTGACGCGCAACAAGAACATCGTCGGCATCGTGACCCAGAACGATGACGAGGCGCAGGGCGCCATCGCGGCGGTGCGGCAGGCCGGCCTTGTGCCGGGCGAGGATATCTTCATCGTCGGGGCGGACGGAACCTCGCTGGGCGCCCGGGCCATTGCCAGGGGCCAGCAGCTCGCCACCTCCGGCAACAGCCCGGTGTTTACCGGCGCCTTCATGGCCGCGCGCATCTACGACGTGTCCCACGGCTTCAAGCCGAAAGCGCCGGAACGGATGCTCTACTGGAACTCCACCATCGTCACGCCCGACAACGTGGATGGCTACATCGCCCGCTATGTCGATAACGGCGCCGTCGAGCCGTTCGATTATCGCCGGCTTTCGCGCGTGCTGCATCCGGATGACTGGGATCCGCAGGCCGATCTGTTCCCCATCGACATCCTTCAGCACTGGCAGGGCTATCCCAAGCCGGAAGGCTACGAGCCGCCCGCGGCCTACACCGCATCCCACGCGAGCGGCGAATGGGCGGCGGTCACGAAGGACTATGCCGACCACTACAAGATCAAGTTCGACGGCCCCTCGCCCAACAGCAAGGCCTGAGACCTCCGGCCGCGCGCCGGCGGCCGCTCCGCCGCCGGTGTGTCCCTTTCTTCTCCAAGCGGGATGCCACGATGACAGCCTCTCAGGCCGCGCCGGATGCGCCGCTCTTTCAGGCGCACCGCCTTTCCAAGCGTTACGGTCCCAACACCGTGCTCGATCAGGTGAGCTTCGAGGTGCCGCAGAATGCCGTCGTCACCTTCGTCGGCGAAAACGGGGCCGGCAAGTCGACGCTGTTCAACATTCTGAGCGGCATCGTCCGGGCCGATGCCGGCACCATGACGCTCGGCGGCGAGCCGTTCAGCCCGGCCGGCTATGATGCCGCCGTGGCGCGCGGCGTGACGCGGGTGTTTCAGGAACAGTCGCTCGTCGCCAACGTGCCGGTCTACGAGAACCTGATCCTCGGCTATGAGCGCCGCTTCGACAGAGCCGGCGGCTTCATCGACCGCCGCGCCATGATCGCGGCAGCCGAGAGCATCGTCGACGAGGCCGGGCTCGATGTCGATGTGCGCCGCCGCACCGGCGATTACGACTTCTCCCGCCGCCAGTCGATCGAGATTGCCCGCGCGTGTCTGGCGCCGCTGCATCTGGGCGGCATCCGGCGGCCGTTCGTGCTGCTCGACGAGCCGACGTCCGCCCTCGACCGGCGCGACGAGGAGGCGTTCTTCAGCCTCGTCGCGCGGCTGCGCAAGGTCGGCTCGCTGCTGTTCGTCTCCCACCGCCTGACGGAAGTGCTGGCGGTCTCCGACCTGATCTACGTGCTGAAGGACGGCGCGCTGGTGGAGCGGCTGGAGCCGAAGGACGCCACCGAGGGCCTGCTGCACGGCCTGATGGTGGGCCGGGAGCGCGCCGACGATTATTTCCACGAGAACCGCCAGCGCACGGTGCCGGACGGGCCGGTGCGGCTTTCCGTGCGCCAGCTCGGCGACGGCGAGGCCTATGCCGACGTGAGCTTCGAGGTCCGCGCCGGCGAGGTGGTGGGCATCGGCGGCCTGCTCGATTCCGGCAAGAGCGCGCTCGGGCGCGGTATCGCCGGCATCGACGCGGTGGCAACCGGCACCGTGGCGCTGGAAAAGACCGTGCCCTGCCGGCCGGATATCCGCCGGCAGGTTGCCGCCGGCCTTGGCTATGTGCCGGCAGAACGGCTGACCGAGGGCATGATCGCGCCGTTCCCGGTGGCGTGGAACCTGTCGCTCGCCTCCGGTGCCGACCTGTTCTCCGGCCGCCTCGGCTTCTGGCGCCGCGGCCGCGAGGTGGAGGCGGCCGAGCGCTTTGCCCGGGCGCTCTCCATCCGCTCCGCCCGCCCGGACACGATCTGCACACGCCTTTCCGGCGGCAACCAGCAGAAGGTCGTGCTGGCGCGCTGGCTGGTGCGCGACCCCGGCGTGCTGGTGCTCGACAACCCCACCCGCGGCGTCGATGCCGGTGCCAAGGAAGAGATCTACCGGCTCATCCGCGACCTCACCGACAAGGGCGTGGCCGTGGTGCTCATCACCGACGAGTTGCTGGAACTCATCGGCCTTTCCAACCGCATCCTCATCCTGCAACGCGGCCGGGTGGTGAAGGAAATCGACGCGCCGCCCTCCGCCAAACCGGGCGAACGCGAGCTGGTGGCGGCCATGCTGCCGCAATCCGACAGCGACGGGAGGCCGCCGGCCGCCCATTCCGCCGGCCATGCCGCCGCCTCTGCTTCCGCCCCCTCGGTTCACTGAAGGAAAACCACCCATGAGTGCCCCGACCGAAGCGGCCCTTGACGCCGCCCCCCGTCGCCTGTTGCCCGCCTTTCCGATCGACAAGAGCCTGTGGCTGCCGGTGGGCGTGGTGCTGGGCCTGATCGTGTTCTTCTCGCTGGCGACGGACTCTTTCGCCAGCCTGCGCAATTTCAGCGCCATCACCGGTCAGGCCGGCACGCTGCTGATCGCCTGCCTCGGCTGCACCTTCGTCATTCTCATGGGCAGCATCGATCTGTCGGTGGGGGCCACCGTGCTGCTGGTCGGTGCGGCGAGCGTGCAGATCCTCAATGCCACCGACCTCGGGCCGGCCATCATCGTGGTTGCCGCCGCCATCGGCGCGGTGCTCGGCCTCGTCAACGGCATCATCTATGTGCGCGGCCGCATTCCCTCGTTCGTGGTCACCCTCGGCACGCTGTCGGTGTTCAGCGGCATCGCCCTGCAGGTGCTGGAAGGCCGCGCCATCTCGTTCGATGCGCCGGGACTTGAGGAACTTGCCATCGGCCAGCTCATTCCGCGCCTGCCCAACATCGCGCTGTGCGCCATCGTGGCGTGGGCCATCGTGGTGGTCATTGCCAGCCGCACCCGCTTCGGCCGCTACATGTACCTGATCGGCGGCGGCGAAACCGTGGCCCGCACCGCCGGCGTGCCGGTCAACCGCTACAAGATCTATGCGTTCGTGCTCTCCGGCCTGCTGGCCGGCATCGGCGGCATTCTCGCCGTGGCGCGCCTCGGCGCGGCCGGGCCGTCGCTGGGGCAGGATCTGCTGCTCAACACGCTGGCGGCCATCGTGGTGGGCGGCACCTCGCTTGCCGGCGGCGCCGGCGGCCCGCAGCGCACCCTCATCGGCGTGCTCATCATCGCCATTCTCGACAACGGCCTGAACCTGATGGGCGTGTCGCAATATTCGCAGATGATCGTGAAGGGCGCCGTCGTCATCGCCGCGGTGCTGGTCAGCCGCGAGCGCAGCCCCGCCGCCATCGTGAAATAACCCGCCGGCCGCACCGCCCCCGCCGGCAGGCGGGCACCCGGCCCGCCTGCCCCGCTCTCCGCAGTCCGCAGTCCGCAGTCCGCAGTCCGAAAGGAAACCTGCCCCATGGCCAACCGCACCGCGCCGCGCCGGCTCATCTTCAACGGCTTTTCCATGAATGCCGTGTCCCACGTCTATCATGGCCTGTGGCGCCGGCCGGATACGCGCCAGACCGAGTTCAACGATCTCGCCACCTGGATCGAACTGGTGCAGCTTCTGGAGCGTGGCAAGTTCGACAGCCTGTTCCTTGCCGATATCATCGGCGTTGATCCGGCCTACAAGGGCGGCTGGGACCACTACATCGAAGAGGCCGTTCAGATCCCCATCAACGATTCCGGCGTACTGGCGGCCGCGCTCATCGGCGCCACGCAGAACCTCGGGCTCGTTTTCACCTCATCGATCCTGCAGGACCATCCGTTCAACTTCGCCCGCCGCGTCTCCACCTTCGACCACCTCAGCAAGGGCCGCGTCGGCTGGAATATCGTGACGAGCGTCAGCCACAACGCCGCGCAGAACTTCGGCTTCGACCGCATCGTGCCCCACGACCAGCGTTATCTCTGGGCGGACGAATATGTCGATGTCGCCTACAAGCTCTGGGAAGGCTCGTGGGAAGACGATGCCGTCGTTCTCGACCGCGCCGGCAACCGCTATGCCGATCCGGGCAAGATCCACCGCATCCATCATCAGGGCAGCTTCTACAAGGTGCTCGGGCCGCACCTGTCGCAGCCCTCGCCGCAGCGCACGCCGGTGCTGTTTCAGGCCGGCGCCTCGCGCGCCGGGCGCGGGTTTGCCGCCCGCAATGCCGAAGGCACCTTCATCGCCGCGCTGTCGCCGGACGGGGTTCGCAAGGTGGCCGCCGATATCCGCGCGCAGGCGGTGGCCGCCGGCCGCAACAGCGATGACATCAAGATCATTCAGGGTCTGACCTTCGTCGTCGGCTCCACCGAGGAAGAGGCCCGCCGCCGCGCCCGCGCACTGGAAGAGGACACCAGCCTCGACGGCCTGCTGGCCCATATCAGCCGCGATCTCGGCATCGACCTCGGCAAGCTGGAGCCCGACCGTCCCGTCGACGAACTGGAGATCGACGGCGTGCAGGGCATCATCCGCTTTTTCGAAGAGGCACACCCCGGCAAGCGGGCGACGGTGCGCGATCTGGGCTTCGCCTACGCCGGCACCAACCGGATCGTCGGCACGCCGGAGCAGATCGCCGACGAACTGGCACGCTGGCAGGAAGCCGGCATCGATGGCGTCAACGTCATCTACCAGACGACGCCGGGCACCTTTGCCGCCTTTATCGAGCATGTGACGCCGGTTCTGCAGGCGCGCGGCCTGCAGCAGACGGACTATGCCCCCGGCACGCTGCGCGACCGGCTGTTCGGCGCCGGCCCGCGCCTGCCGGACCGCCACCCCGCCGCCCGGCATCGCCACCGGGAGGCCGTCGCGGCCGAATAAGGCCCGGTTCCGTCCCGGTCCCGGTTCTGATTTCCCTGACAAACGAAAGACGCCCCCGGATCGCGCGCTGCGGCCCGGGGGCGTCTTTCTGTCTGTCCGCCCGAAATGCAGAAAGGGCACCCTGAAGGGTGCCCTTTCCCGATTCTGCCGAAGGAGCCCGATGCAGCGGAGCCGGTCCCTGCCGGGCCCGGCCCGCCTGCGGGGCGTTCGGGGATCAGAAGTCCATGCCGCCCATGCCGCCGCCGGCCGGGAGCGCCGGAGCGTCCTTCTTCGGCTTCTCGGCAATGAGCGCCTCGGTGGTCAGCAGCAGCGAGGAGACCGAAGCGGCGTTCTGCAGCGCGGTGCGCACCACCTTGGCCGGATCGATCACGCCGAGCTTGTAGAGATCGCCGAACTCGCCGGTCTGGGCGTTCCAGCCGAAGGCCAGATCGTCGCTCTCCAGCAGCTTGCCGACGATGATGGAGCCATCGGCGCCGGCGTTCTGGGCGATCTGACGGGCCGGGGCCTGAACGGCGCGGCGCACGATCTCCACGCCGGTCTTCTGGTCGGCGTTGACCGGGTTCACCTTGTCGAGCGCCTTCAGGGCGCGCAGCAGGGCGAGACCGCCGCCCGGCAGAATGCCTTCCTCGACAGCGGCGCGGGTGGCATGGAGCGCGTCGTCAACGCGGTCCTTCTTCTCCTTCACCTCGACTTCGGTGGCGCCGCCGACGCGGATGACCGCAACGCCGCCCGAAAGCTTGGCCAGACGCTCCTGCAGCTTCTCGCGGTCGTAGTCCGAGGTGGTCTCCT
>NZ_DAISHT010000063.1:0-2516 GCF_036822375.1 Pseudoxanthobacter sp.
GGCAATGCCGGCCTGCCGGACGACACCATTCAGGTGGAACTGCGCGGCACGGCCGGTCAGGCCTTCGCCGCGTGGCTGGCACAGGGCGTGACGTTCGACCTGATCGGCGAGGCCAACGACTATGTCGGCAAGGGCCTGTCGGGCGGCAAGATCATCGTGCGCCCGCCGGAAGTCTCGAAGATCGTGCCGGAAAAGTCGATCATCGTCGGCAACACCGTGCTCTACGGCGCCACCGAGGGTGAGGCCTATTTCCACGGCGTCGCCGGCGAGCGCTTCGCGGTGCGCAACTCCGGCGCCATTGCGGTGGTGGAGGGCGTGGGCGACCACGGCTGCGAGTACATGACCGGCGGCGTCATCGTGGTGATCGGGCCGACGGGGCGCAACTTCGCGGCCGGCATGTCGGGCGGCGTCGCCTATGTGCTGGACGAGGAAGGCAACTTCGCCAACCGCTGCAACATGGCGATGGTCGATCTGGAGCCGGTGGCCGGGGAAGATGAGATGCTGGAGCGTCTGCATCACCACGGCGGCGACATCGAGCACAAGGGCCGTGTCGACATCGTGGCGGACATGTCAGGCCACGACGACGAGCGGCTCTACCAGATGATCTCCAACCACGTCGCCTATACCGGCTCCAGCCGCGGCAAAGACATCCTGGATAACTGGGAGACCTACCGGCCGAAGTTCGTGAAGGTGATGCCGGTGGAATATCGCCGCGCCCTGAAGGAAATGGAGCGCGCCCGGATGGGCGTTGCCGCCGAGTAATCCCGCCGATGCGGCGGCCGCACCCTGCGGCCGCCGCGATCTGCACCGCAAGCCCGGGGCGAGGCGCCGCGCCCGCCCGGATGGCTGAGAATGACCCCGGAAAGAGTGAAATTTCATGGGCAAGGTCACCGGCTTTCTTGAGATCGATCGGCAGGAACAGAAGTACCAGCCGGCTGCCGACCGCATCCGTCACTACCACGAGTTCACCGTTCCCCTGCCCGCTGCCGAAGTGGAGCGGCAGGCCTCGCGCTGCATGGATTGCGGCATTCCGTTCTGTCATGGCCCGACCGGCTGCCCGGTCCACAACCAGATCCCGGACTGGAACGATCTCGTCTATCATGGCGAGTGGGAGGCTGCGACGCGCAACCTCCACTCCACCAACAACTTCCCCGAATTCACCGGCCGCGTCTGCCCCGCTCCGTGCGAGGAGGCCTGCACGCTGAACCTTGAGAGCATCCCCGTTTCCATCAAGACGGTGGAACAGGCGATTGCCGATAACGGCTGGGCCAAGGGCTGGATCCAGCCGCAGCCGGCCGATGTGAAAACCGGCAAGCGCGTCGCTGTCGTGGGCTCCGGCCCGGCCGGCCTTGCCGCGGCCCAGCAGCTCGCGCGCGCCGGCCACGAGGTGCATGTCTTCGAGAAGAATGCCCGCGCCGGCGGCCTGCTGCGCTATGGCATTCCCGACTTCAAGATGGAGAAGCACCACATCGACCGCCGCGTCGGCCAGATGGAAGCGGAGGGCGTGACCTTCCACTATGGCGAGGATATCGGCGTCACCCGTCCGCTCGCCAGCCTGCAGGACGATTTCGATGCCGTGCTGCTGGCCGCCGGTGCCGAGCGCCCGCGCGAGGCCGGCATTCCCGGGCAGGAGCTGAACGGCGTCCATCAGGCGATGTCGTTCCTCACCCAGCAGAACCGCCGCGTCGGCAACGAGCCGATCGGCGATGTCGAGCCCATCGTGGCCGCCGGCAAGCATGTGGTGGTGGTCGGCGGCGGCGATACGGCGTCCGACTGCGTCGGCACCTCGTTCCGTCAGGGTGCGGTGCGCGTGACCCAGCTCGACATCCGCCCGCCGGCACCGGCCACGGAAGACAAGCTGACCGTGTGGCCCTACTGGCCGACGAAGTTCCGCACCTCGTCCAGTCAGGCGGAAGGCGCCGAGCGCGAGTTCTCGTGCGCCACCATCGCCTTCAAGGGCGACCGCAAGGGCAACGTCACCCATGTGCAGTGTGCGCGCGTGGATGAGCGGCGCCGCCCGATTCCGGGCTCGGAGTTCGATATCCGCGCCGATCTGGTGATGATCGCCATCGGCTTCGCCGGCCCGAACCTCGAAACTTTCGTAGCGGAAGCCGGCGACAGGCTGGCGCTCGATCCGCGCACCAACGTCAAGGCCGACACCGAGCTTTACAAGACCTCGCTCGACAAGGTGTGGGCCGCCGGTGACGTGCGCCGCGGCCAGTCGCTGGTGGTGTGGGCGATCCGCGAGGGCCGTCAGGCCGCCCGCGCTATCGACCTGGCGCTGATGGGCGAGACCACCCTGCCGCGCTGAGGCCGGCGTCATCCGTGCAGAGACGATAATGCCGCCGGATCGGTTCCCCGATCCGGCGGCATTTTTTTCTGCGCCCGCACCGGCGTTGCCGGGAAACGCGCCGGGGCGCGCGGCAGGGCCGTTGCGCCTCATGTCGGCCGCCGTCCGCGCCCGGCCGAACGCGACGGCCACCCGCAACGCGCAAGACACACCATCGGAGACACAC
>NZ_DAISHT010000063.1:2616-15473 GCF_036822375.1 Pseudoxanthobacter sp.
CACCGGAGGCACGCCACCGGAGCCGCACAACTGAAGACACATCGCTGAAGGCCGGCTGGCAGAAAGAAGCGGGCCGAAGCCGCTCGCAGCCGGCACACGCAGCCGGCCCGGGGTGCCGGCGTCGCCGCACCGGGCTGTCCGCCCGGCCCGCGGGGGCCGCCCGCCCCTGCGGCCGCTCATTCGGTCGAAATCGGAATTTCGATCAGGTTCGGCTTCTCGGAGGCGATGCCGGCCTCGACCAGCTGCGCAATATCCGCCGGCCGCTCCGCCCGCCGCGCCGGCACGCCCAGCGCCGTTGCCAGCGCGATGAAATCCACCGCCGGATCGGTGATATCCATCGCAATGAAGCGGTTGGAGCGGGTCGAGTTATAATGGGCCTGCCCGCGCTGGAAGTTCTTCAGCACGTTGTATTCCCGGTTGTTCATGACGACGAACGTCACCGGCAGCTTTTCGTGGGCCGCCGTCCACAGTGCCTGCGGCGAATAGAGCGCGGCGCCGTCGCCCACCAGACACACCACCGGCGCGCGTCCGTAGCCCAGCGAGAAGCCGCACGAGGCCGGCATGCCCCAGCCCAGCACGCCGCCGCGCAGGAAGGAATATTGCCGCGCGGAATCGGAATAGAGCAGGCTCTTCACATGGGCCGACGTGGCAATGGCCTCGTCGACGATGGCAGCGCGCGAGCCGATGGCCCGCACCACCTCGAAGGCGGCGACCAGCGGCGTGGCGACCGGCGCGGCCATGTCGGCCTGCGCCTTCGCCTCCAGCCCCTTGCGGCGCGCAAGACGACCTTCGCGGGCGCGGGCCACCTGTGCGGCCCGCACATCCGCCGTCGGCGCGCAGTGTTTGCGCACCAGCGGAATCAGCGCCTGCAGCGAAACCTTGATGTCGCCCAGCACCGACAGCTTCGTGGTGTAGGTGCGGCCGAGATCGCGCACATCGGAGGAGAGCTGCAGCACGTCGCAGCTCTCCGGCACGGCGGAGCCCTCGGAATAAAGAATGGTAATCAGCGACTTGCCGCCGATGCCGAACACGCAGTCATAATCCGACAGCCGGGCATTGATGTCGGTCGCCCGCGTCGGCATGTTGCCCGACCACAGCGGATGGGAGGTGGGAAAGGGAATGCGCGCCGGCCATGAAGCGCCATAGACCGGCACGCCCAGCACCTCGGCAATTTCCACCGTCTCCGGCGCCGCATCAGAAATGTCGATCTCGTCGCCGGCGATGATGACGAGGCGGTCCGGCTTCACCTTCGCCAGCATGCGGGCCAGTTCGTCGAGCGAGCCGGCAACGGCGCGGCGGTCGATGTTGGACGGGGCAAGCGCGCTGACCGTGGTGGTCTCCTCCATCACGTCCATCGGCAGCGACAGAAACACCGAGCCCGCCGGTGCGGCGTTGCAATCATGGAAGGCGCGGCGCACGAGGATCGGAATCTGCGCCGCGCTCGTCACCTCCTGCGCCCATTTGCAGTGCGGTCTGGCAATGGCCACCAGATCGCCGAACAGCAGCGGATCGGTCACGGTGTGGCGGGAATCCTGCTGGCCGGCGGTGACCACCAGCGGCGTGTTGGAGACCCCGGCATTGATGAGGCACCCGAGGCCGTGGCCAAGGCCGCCGGCGGTGTGCAGATTGACGAAGCCCGGCCGCCGCGCGGCCTGCGCATAGCCATCGGCCATCGCCACCACGCTGGCTTCCTGCAGGCCCCAGATGTACTGCAACTGCGGCCGCGCCAGCAGCGCATCCATCAGCGGCAGTTCCGTGGTGCCGGGGTTGCCGAAGATGTATTCGACGCCCTCGCTGTCCAGCACCTCCAGCAGCGCATCGGCGCCGCGCCGCCCTTCCGCCGCCGCCGGCGCCGAGAAAGCCTCCGTCACCACCGAAGCCGCCACCACCGAAGCCGCCGTGTCCGTCTGCGTCATCTGCCCCCTCCTCCGGCCGCGCCGCACCGGCGCCGTGTGCCCTGAGGATAGCCCGCTTCGGCGCTGTGGAAAGTCGTTTGCAGCCTCTTCGCCAAGTGTTCAGGAAAATAGCTCTTTCCGGTCGGCGGGAAACGTCTTTGCGAGCAGAAATTACGCTGCGTTCTATTCTGGCAGCCGAATATTACCGGGCTCCGACACAATGGCCGGGCACGGCCGCCGCGGGGCACCGGCGGGCAGAAGGCCTCACACGAAAAAGGGCGGCGCCGCGGCACCGCCCTTTGTCGTTTCGCTCACAAGCCCGGCCGGGGCGCGCCGCTCAACCGCGCGTCAGCAGCACCAGCAGTTCCTGCGTCGGGTAGCCATCCGGCGGCAGGCCGGCGGCCATCTGGAAGGCGCGCACGGCATCGCGGGTGCCGGGGCCGATCTTGCCGTCGACCTGCCCGACCGGATAGCCGCGGGCGGCAAGGGCCTGCTGCAACTCCACGATCTGGGTGCGCGACAGCGGATGGGCATCGGTCGGCCAGGGGGTGCGGAACGGCGGCACGCCGGCAATGCGGTCGGCCAGATAGCCGACGGCCAGCGCATAGGACGTGGAATTGTTGTAGCGCTTGATGACCTCGAAATTCGGCAGGATCAGGAAGGCCGGCCCGCGCGCACCCGCCGGCAGGATCAGCTTCGCCTTGTCGCTGCCGCGCGGAAAGGCCCGCCCGCCGGTGCGGCGCACGCCCAGCTTCGCCCACTCGGAAACCGGCCGCCAGGTCTTCTCGTCGGCAAGGGCCAGGTTGAAGCCGCGCGGCAGTTCCGCCTCATAGCCCCACGTCGCGCCGCGCTGCCAGCCGTTGCGGGCCAGCAGGTTGGCGGTGGTCGCCAGCGCATCGGGCACCGAGGTCCAGATGTTGGGGTGGCCGTCGCCATCCATATCGACGCCATATTGCAGGAAGCTCGTCGGAATGAACTGGGTGTGGCCCATGGCGCCGGCCCACGAGCCGGTCAGACCGCGGGGGGCGACATCGTGGTTTTCCAGAATCTTCAGGGCGGCAAGCAGCTGTTCCTGCCCGAATTTGGCCCGTGCGCCGCCGGCATAGCCCAGCGTGGCCAGCGAGCGGATGACACTGCGCACGATCTTCGGGTTTTCCAGCACCGCGCCGTAGGAGGTTTCCACACCCCAGATCGCCACCACGATCTGCGGCTCGACACCGAAGCGGGCATAAATGCGGTCCAGCCACGGCTTCCACTTGGCCATCATGGCGCGGCCGTTCTCGACCCGCTGGTCGGACACGGCGGAGGCGAGATATTCGCCGACCGACTTGGTGAATTCCGGCTGCTTGACGTTGAGGCGCAGCACCTCGGTATCCGGCTCGGTGATGCCGGCGAAGGCGGCGTTGTAGGTGGCCGACGAAATGCCCGCCTGTCTGGCCGCGGGCCAGAACCCCTTGATCCACGCCACGAACTGCGCATCGGCCGCCGCTGCCGGCAGGCTCAGAGCCGGGCTCAGCGCCAGCAGCAGGGCCGCCGCCAGCGTTGCCAGACGCAGGCGCAGACCGGCTGCGGCGGGGCGCCCGGCGCCCGGCACGCGGCGGCCTTTCAGGGCAACGGCTGTCATGTCGGCTCTCCTCCGTTCGCGGCATCCGCCGGCGGCTGCGCACCCGGCGGGCCGCGCACACGCACCCGTGGTTCACGCGCCCATGGTTAACGGAGTGTTGGTTAAGGGTTTCTTGCCAGCCGCGGCCCGGCCCGCCGCAACCGCCCTTCCCGGGGGCGCATGCGGCATGGCGGGTACCGGCGATGGCCGCCGCCGGAGCCGGCGCGCGCGCATCTTTCGCGCATTTTCCTTGTCGCACCGGGTCCGGCGGGCTAAATCGCGCGCAACGCAGCAGCCCCGCATCAGGCCGGGCCGGCGCGGCCCCGCCGCCGCCCGGCGCCCGGCGGCACCGTTCCGCAGGCGGGCAGGCATCCGGCCGGAGAGCGCGAGATGAGTTCAGAGACGTTGGTTCCGCCGGTTCCCGCCGCCCGCCCCGAAACCGGCGGCGCGCCGCACGCCGCGCCGATCCTGTCGGCGCTGAAGACGATGGAAACCGAAATGACCGGCATGCAGGCGCTGCACGCCGCGCTCGCCAACGGTCTCGGATCCATCTTCGTGACCGTCGTGGACCTGATCTCGCACACGCGCGGCCGCGTCATCGTGACGGGCATGGGCAAGAGCGGCCACATCGGCACCAAGATCGCCGCCACGCTGGCTTCCACCGGCACGCCGGCCTTCTTCGTGCATCCGGCCGAGGCCAGCCACGGCGATCTCGGCATGATCACCAACGAGGATGTCGTGCTGGCCATGTCGTGGTCGGGCGAAACGGCGGAGCTGGCCGCCATCGTCGGCTACACCAAGCGGTTCCGCGTGCCGCTGATCGCCTTCACCTCGCGCGCTGATTCCACTCTGGGCCGCGCCGCCGATTATCTGCTGACGCTGCCGGTCACCGGCGAGGCCTGCCCCCACGGGCTGGCGCCCACCACCTCCACCACGCTGCAGCTTGCGCTGGGCGACTGCCTGGCCATCGCGCTTCTGGAGGCCCGCGGCTTCACGGCGCAGGATTTCCGCGTCTACCACCCCGGCGGCAAGCTGGGTGCCAGCCTGCGGCTGGTGCGCGACCTGATGTATACCGGCGCCCGCCTGCCGCTCGCCCCGCTCGGCACGAAAATGAGCGACGCCATCCTGACCATGACCGGCAAGGGCTTCGGCTGCCTCGGCATCACCGACACCGAGGGCCGCCTCGTCGGGGTCATCACCGACGGCGACCTGCGCCGCAACATTGCCGGCGACCTGCTGCAGCGCACGGTCGATCAGGTGATGAACCCGCGCCCGCACACCATCGCGCAGGGCGTGCTGGCCGCCAGCGCCCTTGAAACGCTGAACAAATCCGCCATCACCTCGCTGTTCGTGGTGGAAGAGGGCCGGCCGATCGGCATCATCCACATGCACGACCTGCTGCGCGCCGGCGCCGCCTGAGCCCGGCGGACGCGCCCGCAACATCTCCGGTCCGCGCCCGCAACATCCGGTCACAGCCAGCCGGCCAGCTCGCGCCGCACCACCGCTTCCAGCACCGCCATGCCCCCGGCGCTGTCGTTGAGGCAGGCGAGCGCGGCAAAATCGCGGCCGCCGTTCTCCCGGAACAGCGTGGCGTTCTCCACGCCGATCTCTTCCAGCGTCTCCAGACAATCGGCGACGAAACCCGGCATCACCACCGCAAGTCGCTTCACGCCGCGCCGGGCCAGCGCCTCCACGGTGCGGTCGGTATAGGGCTGCAGCCATTCGGCCCGGCCGAAGCGGGACTGGAAGGTCAGTTGCAGCCGGTCCTCGCCCCAGCCGAGGCGCTCGCGCAGCAGGCGCACGGTGGTGCGGCACTGCGCGGCATAGGGATCGCCCTTCTCCACATATTCGACCGGCACGCCATGGAACGAAGCCAGCACCACCTCCGGCTCGAAGCCGAGAGCGGCGATCTGGCTTTCGATGGAGGCGGCCAGCGCCGCGATATAGACCGGATCGTCGTGCCAGTCGGCCGCAGTGCGCAGCGCGGGCTGGCGGCGCATCGCCTTCAGCGCGTCAAAGGCGACATCGTTCACCGTGGCGGTGGTGGCGGCCGCATATTGCGGATAGAGCGGCACCACCAGCACGCGCTCGCAGCCGGCCGCAACCAGCCGGCCGAGACGCTCTGCCACCGAAGGCCGGCCATAGCGCATCGCCCAGTCGACGATCACCGCCGGCGCGTCCGCGAAGGCCTCCGCGAGCTTTGCCGCCTGTGCGCGGGTGATGGTGACGAGCGGCGCCTCATTGCGTTCGCGGTTCCAGATCGCCTCGTAGGCGCGGCCGGAGCGCTGCGGGCGGGTGGAGAGAATCACGAGGTTGAGCAGCGGCAGCCAGAACCAGCGCGGCACCTCGATCACGCGCCGGTCGGACAGAAACTCGCCGAGATAGCGGCGCATCGACCGGTAATCGGTGCCCTCCGGCGACCCGAGGTTGACAATCAGCACCCCGATGCGCCCGCCCTTGTCTGCCACTGCCCCGCTCCCTTCGTGTGTCCGCGCGCCGTTGCGCGACAACCCGGCCACGCCGCATCTGGGGCGGCATCGCGCGCGATCAAGACCCGCCGGCCGGCTTTTCTGCCGCCGCTCAGTAGCTGCGCGGCGGCCGGCGGGCGAGAATCGCCGCCACGATGAGGCCGCCGACGATGGCCAGCCGGTCGCCTGCCGCCAGCAGCAGCGACGAGGTGCCGGTGCCTGCCAGCGTGGAAACCACATGGGCCAGTGGCAGCATGACCAGCGTATAGACCGCCAGCACCGCCGCCCCCAGCCAGGCAAGCGGCGGGAAGAAGATGACCAGCCCGGCGCCGGCAAGCTGGAGAATGATGGCAACGGAGTTGAAGAAGCCGCCCGGCGAGAGGCCGAGCCCGGCCATTTCCGAGCTGCCGCCGCCGAAATCGAACAGCCGCACCAGCGCGCTCAGCCAGAACGGCAGGCAGAGCAGTGCGCGCGCACCCAGCGCCACGCGCCAGTCGTCGAGAAGTTTTACCACGATGCGAGGTGTCATGACGGCAGGTCTCCGAAAGCCGGTCAGGAAATGCGGCGGCCGGACTTCTCCGCCCCTGTCAGAGGCTTAGCACGGCGGCGGCGGGCCGGCGACGGGCCAGTCGCCCTCCCGCGGCAACACAGTCTCCCCCGTGCTGTCATCGCCCCCGCGCTCACCATTCGCTGGCCGGCGGCACCGCCCCGGCCAGTTCGGCCAGACGACGGCGGGTGGCGGGCGTGGTGCCTTCCGGCAGGGCATCGGGGGCGAAGAAGCCGCACGCCGCGATTTCGCGGTTGGGCGGGGGCGGCGCCGGCGGCAGCACCGGATCGCGCACCACATAGAGCGCCACATGATCCCACTTCAGCGACCGCTGGAAATAGAAGCCGAACAGCGCCGGGCGGCTGCCGACGCCGATGGCGCCCTCTTCGCGCAGCTCGCGCACGGCCGCTGCCTCGGCGCTCTCGCCACGGTCCACGCCTCCACCGGGCATGTGGTAACCGGGCACATAGGTGTGGCGCACCAGAAAGATGCGGCCTTCGGCATCGTACACCGCAACCCGCACGCCAAGGGTCATCGGGCGCGTGATGCGGCCGGCGAGCAGCGCCGTCCACCACACCGCCCGCGTTGCCAGCCGGCGCAGCGGGCCAATGCCGGCGCGTTCGAAATCCATCGCTGACGCTCCTGCCCCGTTCTGTTGCTGACGCTGCTGCCCGGCTCTGCCGGCGGCCGCGCACGGTCGCTGCGGGTGGCGGCCCCGGCCTGTCTCGGCTATAGCGCTGTCTGAGAGCAAGGGGGAGTGGCACCGCCGATGTTTCGTCTGGCCCACCTGTCCGACCCGCATCTGGGGCCGCTGCCCGAGGTGCGGCTGCGCCAGCTCGCCAGCAAGCGCGTGATCGGCTACGTCAACTGGCAGCGCAACCGCGCCGTGCACCTCGGCAACAGCGCGCTCGATGCCCTGATGGCCGATATCGACCTCGCCGCACCCGACCATCTGGCGGTCACCGGCGATCTGGTCAATCTGGCACTGCCGGCCGAGCTGACCGCGGCCGCCACATGGCTCGGTGCCATCGGCACGGCGCGCGACGTGACGGTGGTGCCCGGCAACCACGATGCCTATGTGCCCGGCGCGGCCCGGCGGGCGGCCCGGCTGTGGGCGCCGTACATGACCGGCGATGACACCGCCCCCGCGGCCGACGAGCCGCCGCCGCCCGAGGCCACCTATGGCGAAGAGACGATGGGCGTGCGGTTTCCGTTCGTGCGGCGCCGGGGCCGGATCGCCCTTGTCGGCACCTCCACGGCGCGCGCCAGCGCACCGTTCATGGCAACCGGCCATTTCGGCACCAGCCAGTCGCTGCTGCTGGCGGAGGCGCTGGAGCGGCTGCGCCACGAAGGCTGTTTCCGGGTCGTGCTGATCCACCACCCGCCGGTGCGCGGCTCCACACCGTGGTACAAGCGGCTGATCGGCGGCACGCGGTTTCGCAGCGCCATTCAGGCGGCGGGCGCCGAACTGGTGCTGCACGGCCACAACCACCGCGCGGGCATCCGCATGATCAGCGGCCACGGTGCGCCGGTGCCGGTGGTGGGCGTGCCTTCGGCCTCCGCCCAGCCCGACGGGCGCCACGAGGGCGCCCGCTACAACCTGTTCGAGATCGGCGGCGAGCCCGGCGCGTGGCACTGCCGCATGGAAGAGCGCGGCCTGACGCCCGAATCGCCGCGCGCGGTCACCACCATCGCCAGCCGCCTGCTGCACGGTCAGGGCTGACGGCCGGGCCCTTCCCCCGACGTGCGCAGCCCCTCAGCGCGCGGCCATCGCCGGCGAGGGCCGGCCGCGCCCGTCCAGCGCGCTGGAGCCGATGCAGATGGCCATGGCCACCATCGCCAGCACCATGCCCACCCACGGCAGCGCATCGTAGGCGATGCCGGCGGAAAGCGCCGCGCCGCCGGCCCACGCGCCGAGCGCGTTGCCCAGATTGAAGGCCCCCTGATTGAGGCTTGAGGCCAGGTTGGGGGCGCCGCGGGCGCTGTCCACAACCCGCATCTGCAGCGGCGGCACCACGGCGAACGCCAGCAGACCCCACACGAACACCACCGCCGCCGCGGGCACCGGCAGCGGCGCGGCAAAGACGAACGCCACGAACACCAGCACCAGCAGGCCGAAGGCCCCGATGAGCGTGGTCATCACCCGCCAGTCGGCAAGCCGTCCGCCGACCATGTTGCCGATGGTGATGCCGACCCCGAACAGCACCAGCACCCACGTCACCGCATGGGCGGAAATGCCCGTCACCTCGCGCAGGATGGGCGTGATGTAGGTGAACACCGAAAACAGCGAGGCCGAGCCGGCGACGCTTGCCGCCATGGCCAGCAGCACGCGGGCGTTGGCCAGCACCTTCACCTCGGCCATCAGATTGCCGCGGCTGACGGGAATCGCCCGCGGCAGCCACAGCACCAGCGCCCCGGTCGCCACGCAGCCGATCGCCACCACCGCCCAGAACGTGGAGCGCCAGCCGAACGCCTGCCCCAGCGCCGTGCCCGCCGGCACGCCGAGGATGTTGGCGATGGTGAGCCCGGCAAACATCATCGCCATTGCCCGCGCGCGCTGATTCTTCGGCACCAGCCCCGCCGCCACCACCGCGCCGATGCCGAAATAAGCGCCGTGGCAGAACGCCGTCACCACGCGGGCCAGCATCAGGAAGGCATAGGTCGGGGCGATGGCGCACAGCAGGTTGCCGGCGATGAACATCGTCGTCAGGCCGATGAGGGTGGCTTTGCGCGGCAGCCCGTTGGTGATTGCCGTCACGATCGGCGCGCCGATCACCACGCCCATGGCATAGCCCGTCACCAGCAGCCCGGCCTGCGGAATGCTGACCCCCAGATCGGCCGCGACCTCCGGCAGGAGGCCCATGATGACGAATTCCGTCGTGCCGATGCCAAACGAGGCCAGCGACAGCGCGAGAAGGGGCAACGACATCGTCGCAGATTCCATGAGTGAAAGGCCGCCCGGCCGGGCCTGCGACCCGGCCGGCATCAACAGAAAGCCGCCGGCCACGATGACAGCGGGACGGCAGAAAAGCCGGAAAGATCAGGTCGTGCGAGAAACGGAGCCGGCAGGAAACAGGCCGGAGCGGCTGGCAAAACAGCACCGGCATCTGCGAACGGCAGGCGCCATCTGTGCGATGCGCGTGCGTCATTCTGATGGCAGAATCGCAATGGCGGCCGCGGCCCGCAACGGGGCTGGCCGCAGCCGGGCGCAATTTCGGGCCGCTGTTGCAGTCCTGCCAGAGGCCGCCGCCGGCCGGCCGCGGAACGGCGCTCATGTGCCGTGGCAACGAAGGCACGGAGACCGCGGGATATCAAACAGAATCGGCCCGCCCCGGCGGTTTCTCCGGGGCGGGCCGTTATCAAGGCGCCTGTCATGCAGCCGGCGCGCGGGAGGGCCGCACGCAGGCGCAGCTTTCAGCCGCGATATTCCTGAATGCGCGTGGCCCGCAGGCCCGCAAGACCATGGCGGTCGATCAACGCCTGCCAGGACAGAAATTCATCGACCGTCAAAGTATAACGGCGGCACGCTTCTTCAAGCGACAGAAGACCGCCGCGGACGGCGGCAACCACTTCGGCCTTGCGACGGATCACCCAGCGCTGGGTGTTGCCGGGCGGCAGGTCCGCAATCGTAAGCGGACTTCCATCGGGACCAATGACATAACGCACGCGGGGACGAACCTGATCGGTCATCGAACTCTCACAACGCAACGCGACCTTTCGACGATGACAATACGGGCCGGGACTTAAAAATCGCCTAAACCCCGCGGTTCAGCCGCTGTTTTCACAGGATCGCGGTGCAAGGTCTTGCCGAAAGCCCCGCGCGGTCCCATTTCAGGGCGGCACGGCGCCGGCCGGTTGCCGGCGCGCGGCCATGCTGCGGCCGGCGGGCTCCGGCGGTGCGGGTTTCCCGTGTTGCGGGTGCCGCTGTTGTGGGTCCCGCTGTTGTGACTTGGACGGCGCCGGCTCGTTCGGCTATAATTGCGCCGGCCGGCATCACCGTCGCCCTCGCGCAGGGCGCGGCGGGGTGCGGTCGTGCATGCGGCACTGTTCACAAGACGGCTGCAATGCGTCAGTTTCAGGGGGTGCCGTGCCCGTCCCGGCACGGGCCGCGGACCGGGAAGCGTCATGTCCGAAAGCGCGATGCGGATTGATCTTGATCTTCCGGGCCGTCCCGAAGACCACCGGGTCGTTGTTGCCATGTCCGGCGGCGTCGATTCCTCGCTGGTGGCTGCGCTCACCAAGGCGGCCGGCTATGACGTGGTCGGCGTCACGCTGCAGCTCTACGACCATGGCGAGGCCACCCACCGGCCGGGCGCGTGCTGCGCGGGGCGCGATATCCGCGATGCCCGCCGCGTGTGCGACAGCCTCGGCATTCCCCATTATGTGCTCGACATGGAGGCGCGCTTTCGCGACGCCGTGATCGAGAATTTCGCCGACAGCTATCTGGCCGGCGAAACCCCGGTGCCGTGCGTGGCCTGCAACCAGACCGTCAAGTTCTCCGACCTGCTGGAGACCGCACGCGATCTCGGCGCCGACGCCCTTGTGACCGGGCATTATGTCTCGACCCGGGCCACCGCCTCGGGCCGCGGGCTGTTCCGCCCGGCCGATGCCGACCGCGACCAGAGCTATTTCCTGTTCGCCACCACCCGCGACCAGCTCGATTTCGTGCGTTTCCCGCTGGGCGAGATTTCCAAGACCGTCACGCGGCAGATGGCGCGTGATTTCGGCCTCGTCGTCGCCGACAAGCCGGACAGTCAGGACATCTGCTTCGTGCCCACCGGCAACTATGCCGAGATGATTGCCCGCCTGCGCCCCGGCGCGGTGGAGCCGGGCGATATCGTGCATGTCGACGGCCGGGTGCTGGGCCAGCACCGCGGCATCATCCATTTCACCATCGGCCAGCGCCGCGGCCTCGGGCTGTCGGTGGGCGAGCCGCTGTTCGTGGTGGCGCTGGAGCCGGAGACGCGGCGCGTCGTCGTCGGACCGCGCTCGGCGCTCATTACGCGGCGGGTGCCGCTGCGCGATGTCAACTGGATCGGCGACGGCACGCTGGAAGACGCGGCCGCGGCCGGTCTGGAAGTGCATGCCCGCGTGCGCTCCACCCGCGACCCGGCGCCGGCGCTGATCCATGTCGAGGACGGCGCCGTGTTCGTCGATCTCGTTGCCGGCGAGGCCGGCGTGGCGCCCGGGCAGGCCTGCGTGCTCTATGACAGTGCCGACGGGCGCGCGCGCGTGCTCGGCGGCGGCTTCATTGCCCGCCACGCCCACCAGAGCGAAACGCCGCCGGCCCGCCGGCGCGATGCCGGCCCGGCCGGGCACCTCGCGCCCTCTGCCTCTGCCTGCGCCTGCCCGCCGGATGCGTCCGGCCCGCAGGGCCCCGACTATAACGGCCTGCGTCTCGCCGGCTGATTGCTTGACGGATTCGTTCAAATGCCGCGTTCGGTTGCTCACAAACGGCACTCCGCTCAGGGCCCGGCTGGCAGTGCGGCACTGACGTCGCGCGGCCTCAAGTCGGCTTATGCCTCCTGGGCGCCGGTGTACGACACGGTGTTCGACCTGCCGATGTCGCGGGGCCGCTCCATGGCCGTGCGCCGGCTCAACAAGGCCGGCGGCCGGGTGCTGGAAGTGGGCGTCGGCACCGGGCTTTCGCTGCCGCTCTACGGCGCCGACGTAAAGGTGACCGGCATCGACTTTTCCGCCGCCATGCTGAAGCGCGCCCGCGAGCGGGTGAAACGGCGCGGGCTCGGCAACATCGAAGCGCTGATCGAGATGGATGCCATGGCCATGGCGTTTCCCGACGACAGCTTCGACGCCACCGTCGGCATGTATCTGATGACCGCAGTGCCCGATCCCGACAAGGTGTTCGCCGAACTGGTGCGGGTGACGAAGCCCGGCGGCTCGATTCTCGTCGTCAATCACTTCCGCGCCGCCAAGGGCGGCCCCTGGGCACCGGTGGAGCGCTGCATCTCGCCGCTGTCGCCGAAACTCGGCTGGGATGTGGAGATGACGGCCGAACGCTTCACCGACTATCCCGGTCTGACGGTGCTGGAAAACCGGCTGGTGCCGCCGCTCGGCCTGTTCACGCTGCTGCACTTCCGCAAGGCAGAGGCCGCCGCCGCAGCCCAGCCCGCGCCCGCCGCCATCGGCGCTGCCGTGGCCTGAACGCCCGCCCGACCGGGCAGCGCGCCCCGCTGCCCGCCCCGTGGCCGGCCCTTTGGCCGGCCGCCTGACAATCCCCGTTGCCAGCACAATCCCCGTTGCCAGCCGGGACGGCCCGCCGCGACGCACCCTCGGTTGCCGCACGCCCTGTGCAGTACGCCTGTTCCGGCGCCGCTCCGTTCCGG